>NZ_JTLF01000354.1:0-6405 GCF_000798855.1 Enterobacter sp. ZOR0014
GTTTGGGACCAGTGGGTCGGAGGTTCGAATCCTCTCTCGCCGACCACATTCTGAAAAGGGCTAACCGCAAGGTTAGCCCTTTTTGCATTATGACCTTAGCCCGCCAGAGTCACCAAAACGCCCCTTATCCTGGCTTCTCCCTGCCTGTTAACGATTTTGTGACATAATCCATTGTATTTTTTTATATATAGATTGATCTTTTTTCGCGTTGCTTATGGATAACCTCAGCATTTTTCGCTGTGCGTTTTAACGTTCGCGGTATTTAGTGCTCAGATAATCACCATTCTGCAAGAAAATTTACCCATTCTGAATAAAAGTTAATCACTGATTGTTGCGAAATATGAAGATATTTGTGCTGCAAGATGGCGAGTAGCATAAATTTCCCTGCTGAAAACTGGCATACATAGTTTTTTTAATCTTTGTTTGCGGTTTCTCACACTCCACGTAAATCCCCGTCACCTGTATTGACGTTTTCACATTCTGTTGACAGATTGTAGGGCATGAGGGGCATTTCAGGGACGATCTGCGCTGCAACTCAAACGCTCTTCTGAAAGGATTCTCCATCCCTTTACTGCCTTCGGGCACCACCGACCGGACCGGGTAAAAAATAAATAAAGGTCTGGCGGCGTAACACAACAAAGCAAAACATCACATTGGAGCAGAATAATGAGTATTTCCTTGAAGAAGTCAGGGATGCTGAAGCTTGGTCTGAGCCTGGTGGCTATGACCGTGGCAGCAAGCGTACAGGCAAAAACCCTGGTTTACTGTTCTGAAGGCTCGCCGGAAGGCTTTAACCCACAGCTCTTTACCTCTGGCACGACGTACGACGCAAGCTCTGTACCGATCTATAACCGTCTGGTTGAATTCAAAACCGGCACCACCGAAGTGATTCCGGGTCTGGCTGAGAAGTGGGACGTCAGCGAAGACGGTAAGACCTATACCTTCCACCTGCGTCAGGGCGTGAAGTGGCAGGACAGCAAAGAATTTAAACCAACGCGTGACTTTAACGCCGACGACGTTGTGTTCTCCTTCGACCGTCAGAAAAATGCCCAGAACCCGTACCACAAAGTGTCGGGCGGCAGCTATGAGTACTTCGAAGGGATGGGTCTGCCTGACCTGATCTCAGAAGTGAAAAAAGTGGACGATAAAACCGTGCAGTTCGTGCTGACGCGTCCGGAAGCGCCATTCCTGGCTGACCTGGCCATGGACTTCGCCTCTATTCTCTCTAAAGAGTATGCGGACAACATGCTGAAAGCCGGCACGCCTGAGAAAGTGGACCTGAACCCAATCGGTACCGGCCCGTTCCAGCTGCTGCAGTACCAGAAAGACTCCCGTATTCTGTATAAAGCCTTCCCGGGCTACTGGGGCACCAAGCCGCAGATCGACCGTCTGGTCTTCTCCATCACGCCTGATGCGTCCGTGCGTTATGCAAAACTGCAGAAAAACGAATGCCAGGTGATGCCATACCCGAACCCGGCTGACATCGCGCGCATGAAGCAGGATAAGAACATTAACCTGCTGGAACAGGCGGGCCTGAACGTGGGCTACCTCTCCTTCAACACCGAGAAGAAACCGTTTGATGACGTGAAAGTGCGTCAGGCGCTGACCTACGCGGTGAACAAAGAAGCGATCATCAAAGCCGTTTACCAGGGCGCAGGCGTTGCAGCCAAGAACCTGATCCCACCAACTATGTGGGGCTATAACGATGACGTTAAAGACTACAGCTACGATCCTGAGAAAGCGAAAGCGCTGCTGAAAGAAGCGGGCCAGGATAAAGGCTTCACCGTTGAGCTGTGGGCGATGCCGGTACAGCGTCCGTACAACCCGAACGCACGCCGTATGGCGGAAATGGTTCAGGCTGACTGGGCGAAAGTTGGTGTACAGGCCAAGATCGTGACCTACGAGTGGGGCGAGTACCTGAAGCGCGCCAAAGCGGGTGAGCACCAGGCGGTGATGATGGGCTGGACCGGTGACAACGGGGATCCGGACAACTTCTTCGCTACCCTGTTCAGCTGCGCGGCGGCGAAAGACGGTTCTAACTACTCTCGCTGGTGCTACAAGCCGTTTGAAGACCTGATCCAGCCGGCGCGTGCGACCGACGATCACAACAAACGTATTGAGCTGTATAAGCAAGCGCAGGTTGTTATGCACGATCAGGCTCCGGCGCTGATTGTTGCTCACTCCACCGTGTATGAGCCAGTGCGTAAAGAAGTGAAGGGCTATGTGGTTGATCCACTGGGCAAACACCACTTCGAAAACGTATCGGTTGAATAATTAAAAGCAACGCCAGGCGGCGTTGCGCTTGCACTGGCCTACGGTATGTAGGCCGGGTAAGCGTAGCGCCACCCGGCAGCAGTGCTTTATTTCCTCTCTGAAAGGAGAGGGGATAAGATTTGTGAGCAATACAGACGTCACGCCACTGGTCGTGCGTCATCAGAGAGAATCCGGGTTATGTTGCAGTTCATCCTCCGACGTCTGGGACTTGTTATCCCGACGTTTATCGGTATCACCCTTCTCACTTTTGCCTTCGTCCATATGATCCCCGGCGACCCGGTAATGATTATGGCGGGCGAGCGTGGTATCTCCCCTGAACGTCATGCGCAGCTTCTGGCTGAACTCGGCCTCGATAAGCCGATGTGGCAGCAGTACCTCCATTATATCTGGGGCGTGTTGCACGGTGACTTAGGGATTTCGCTAAAAAGCCGTCTTCCGGTGTGGGACGAGTTCGTGCCGCGTTTTAAAGCGACACTGGAGCTTGGCGTCTGCGCCATGATTTTCGCCACTGCGGTGGGTATTCCAGTTGGGGTACTGGCTGCCGTTAAACGTGGCTCCATTTTCGACCACACCGCTGTTGGCCTGGCGCTGACCGGCTACTCCATGCCTATCTTCTGGTGGGGCATGATGCTGATTATGCTGGTTTCGGTGCAGCTTAACCTGACGCCCGTCTCCGGGCGCGTCAGCGATATGGTTTTCCTCGACGACACCAATCCGTTGACCGGCTTTATGCTGATTGATACGGCTATCTGGGGTGAAGAGGGGAACTTCATCGATGCCGTCGCGCATATGATCCTGCCAGCCATGGTGCTGGGCACCATCCCTCTGGCGGTGATTGTGCGTATGACCCGTTCCTCCATGCTGGAAGTGCTGGGCGAAGATTACATCCGTACCGCACGCGCCAAAGGGTTAACCCGTATGCGCGTCATCATCGTACATGCGCTGCGTAACGCCATGCTGCCGGTGGTGACCGTTATTGGTCTTCAGGTGGGTACGCTGCTGGCAGGGGCTATCCTGACCGAAACCATCTTCTCCTGGCCCGGCCTCGGACGCTGGCTGATTGATGCGCTGCAACGCCGTGACTATCCGGTCGTGCAGGGTGGGGTGCTGCTGGTCGCGACGATGATTATCCTCGTCAACCTGCTGGTCGATTTGCTGTACGGCGTGGTGAACCCGCGTATTCGTCATAAGAAGTAAGGGGCCATCATGTCACACGTTTCTGAAAACAAAGTGGTTGCTGCACCGGTTCCAATGACACCGCTGCAGGAGTTCTGGCACTACTTCAAGCGCAATAAAGGTGCGGTAGTAGGGCTGGTGTATGTCGCAATCATGATCCTGATTGCGGTGTTTGCGAACTTCCTCGCACCTTATAACCCTGCGGATCAGTTCCGCGATGCGCTGCTTGCACCTCCTGCGTGGCAGGATGGCGGTAGCCTGGCGCACCTGCTGGGTACCGATGATGTAGGCCGCGATGTGCTTTCGCGTCTGATGTACGGCGCGCGTCTGTCGCTGCTGGTTGGCTGCCTGGTGGTGGTGCTGTCCCTGATTATGGGGATTGTGCTTGGTCTGGTGGCGGGTTACTTCGGCGGCATTGTCGATAACATCATTATGCGTGTTGTCGACATCATGCTGGCGCTGCCAAGCCTGCTGCTGGCGCTGGTGCTGGTGGCGATCTTCGGTCCATCTATCGGTAACGCCGCGCTGGCGTTGACCTTCGTGGCGCTTCCTCACTACGTGCGTTTAACCCGTGCGGCGGTGCTGGTGGAAGTGAACCGCGACTACGTCACCGCGTCTCGCGTGGCGGGGGCGGGGGCGATGCGCCAGATGTTCGTCAATATCTTCCCGAACTGCCTTGCGCCGTTGATTGTTCAGGCGTCGCTCGGTTTCTCAAACGCCATTCTTGATATGGCCGCTCTTGGCTTCCTGGGCATGGGTGCGCAGCCGCCAACACCGGAGTGGGGCACGATGCTCTCCGACGTGTTGCAGTTCGCACAAAGCGCCTGGTGGGTTGTCACCTTCCCGGGTCTGGCAATCCTGCTGACGGTGCTGGCATTTAACCTGATGGGTGACGGCCTGCGTGATGCGCTTGATCCCAAACTGAAGCAGTAAGAGGCACGAGATGGCGTTATTAAATGTAGATCAATTATCGGTGCACTTCGGAGACGTTGGCACTGAGTTTCGCGCCGTGGACCGCATCAGCTACAGCGTAAATCAGGGCGAAGTGGTGGGTATTGTCGGGGAATCCGGTTCCGGTAAGTCGGTGAGCTCACTGGCGATTATGGGGCTTATCGATTATCCCGGCCGCGTGATGGCGGAAAACCTGCAATTCAATGGTCAGGATCTGAAGCGCATTTCCGAAAAACAGCGCCGCCAGCTGGTGGGCGCGGAAGTGGCGATGATTTTCCAGGACCCGATGACCAGCCTGAACCCGTGTTACACCGTCGGCTTCCAGATTATGGAAGCGATAAAGGTGCATCAGGGCGGTAATAAGAAAACCCGTCGCCAGCGCGCGATCGATCTGCTGAATCAGGTGGGTATTCCTGACCCGGCATCGCGTCTGGACGTCTACCCGCACCAGCTCTCTGGCGGGATGAGCCAGCGCGTGATGATCGCGATGGCGATTGCCTGTCGGCCAAAACTGCTGATTGCGGATGAACCGACGACGGCGCTGGACGTGACCATTCAGGCGCAAATCATCGAACTGCTGCTGGAGTTGCAGCAGCAGGAAAATATGGCGCTGGTCCTGATTACGCATGACCTGGCGCTGGTGGCCGAAGCGGCGCACAAAATCATCGTGATGTATGCAGGCCAGGTCGTCGAGACCGGAAGTTCGCACGATATCTTCCGCGCACCGCGTCACCCTTATACGCAGGCTCTGCTGCGTGCGCTGCCGGAGTTTGCCCAGGATAAAGCGCGCCTGGCGTCACTGCCGGGTGTGGTGCCGGGTAAATATGACCGTCCGCAGGGCTGTCTGCTTAACCCGCGCTGTCCGTATGCGACGGACAAATGCCGGGCGGAAGAGCCAGAGCTGAACCAGCTTGCTGACGGCCGTCAGTCGAAATGCCACTACCCACTCGATGATGCCGGGAGGCCAACACTATGAGTACGCAACAGGCCACCACGCAACAACCGCTGTTGCAGGCCATCGATCTGAAAAAACACTACCCGGTGAAGAAGGGGATTTTTGCCCCTGAGCGCCTGGTGAAAGCGCTGGACGGCGTCTCCTTTACCCTCGAACGCGGCAAAACGCTGGCGGTAGTTGGGGAGTCGGGCTGTGGTAAATCTACGCTGGGCCGTCTGTTGACGATGATTGAAGTCCCGACCGGCGGTGAACTTTATTATCAGGGGCAGGATCTGCTCAAACACGATCCTCAGGCGCAGAAGTTGCGTCGCCAGAAAATCCAGATTGTGTTCCAGAACCCGTACGGTTCTCTGAACCCGCGTAAAAAAGTGGGACAGATTCTGGAAGAGCCGCTGCTCATTAACAGTAATCTGAGCAAAGAGCAGCGCCGCGAAAAAGCGCTGGCGATGATGGCGAAGGTCGGCCTGAAAACCGAGCATTATGACCGCTACCCGCATATGTTCTCCGGCGGCCAGCGTCAGCGTATTGCCATCGCCCGCGGCCTGATGCTCGACCCGGACGTGGTGATTGCCGATGAGCCCGTCTCCGCGCTCGACGTTTCCGTGCGTGCGCAGGTGCTGAACCTGATGATGGATCTCCAGCAGGAACTGGGACTCTCTTACGTGTTCATCTCCCACGATCTGTCGGTTGTCGAACACATTGCGGATGAAGTGATGGTGATGTACCTGGGGCGCTGCGTGGAGAAGGGGAGCAAAGACCAGATCTTTACTAACCCGCGTCACCCGTATACCCAGGCCCTGCTGTCTGCGACGCCGCGTCTCAACCCGGACGATCGCCGTGAGCGTATTAAGCTGACGGGTGAGTTGCCAAGCCCGCTGAATCCGCCTCCTGGGTGTGCATTTAACGCCCGCTGCAGTCGCCGCTTTGGTCCCTGCACGCAGCTGCAGCCGCAGCTGAAGGATTATGGTGGTCAACTGGTCGCCTGTTTCGCGGTCGATCAGGATGAAAATGGCGAGAAGCCACATGCATAAAGAAAAAAACCGGCGTTA
>NZ_JTLF01000170.1:0-22372 GCF_000798855.1 Enterobacter sp. ZOR0014
TCAAGAAGAACCCCGTACCGTAAGGTGCGGGGTTTTTTGCTTTGGGTTTTTTTCCCCTGGCCTTTCTCTTAATCTCTTACCCTGCTAATGGAATGTGTGATCCCTGTCTCAATGTTATTTATAACAAAATTATAACATTTCATTTACGAGGTAATTGAGTCTCCTGGCTCAATACACCGCTGTTTATGGCAGGAGCATAATCACAATGACAGAAAGTATTACATCAAACGGGACGCTGGCTAACAGTGATACCCGAAGAAGGGTATGGGCAATCGTCAGCGCCTCTTCCGGGAATCTGGTTGAATGGTTTGACTTCTACGTCTACTCATTCTGTTCACTCTACTTCGCACATATCTTCTTCCCGTCCGGCAACACCACAACACAGCTACTACAAACGGCAGGGGTATTTGCCGCCGGATTCTTAATGCGACCCATTGGGGGCTGGCTGTTTGGGCGTATTGCGGATCGTCGCGGGCGCAAGGCCTCCATGCTGATCTCGGTTTGTATGATGTGCTTTGGATCTCTGGTGATCGCCTGCTTACCAGGGTATGAATCGATCGGGACATGGGCGCCTGCGCTGCTTTTGCTGGCTCGCTTATTCCAGGGACTATCGGTGGGCGGTGAATACGGTACCAGTGCGACCTACATGAGTGAAGTTGCCCTGGAAGGCCGCAAAGGTTTTTACGCCTCATTCCAGTACGTCACACTCATTGGTGGTCAATTGCTGGCGATTCTTGTGGTGGTGATCCTGCAGCAGATCCTGACAGACGAACAACTTCACACATGGGGATGGCGAATTCCTTTCGCACTGGGCGCAGCACTGGCGATTGTCGCACTTTGGTTACGCCGTCAGTTAGATGAAACCTCGCAGAAAGAGGTCAGGACGCTAAAGGAGGCGGGAACATTCAAAGGATTATGGCGAAACCGCAAAGCTTTCCTGATGGTGCTGGGCTTCACTGCGGGCGGCTCTCTCAGTTTTTACACTTTCACCACCTATATGCAAAAGTATCTGGTGAACACCACCGGAATGCACGCAAACGTCGCCAGCGTTGTTATGACAGTGGCACTTTTTGTCTTTATGCTCATACAACCGATTATCGGTGCGCTTTCCGATAAGATTGGTCGCCGTACGTCAATGCTGATCTTTGGTGGGCTGTCAGCGCTGTGTACTGTCCCTATTTTGACAGCCCTTCAGCATGTCTCCTCGCCATATGCCGCATTTGCACTGGTGATGCTGGCGATGGTGATTGTCAGTTTCTACACCTCGATCAGCGGAATACTGAAAGCCGAAATGTTCCCGGCACAGGTACGAGCGCTAGGGGTAGGGCTCTCTTATGCGGTAGCCAATGCGCTGTTTGGCGGATCGGCGGAGTATGTAGCGTTGTCTCTTAAATCATGGGGAAGTGAAACGACATTCTTCTGGTACGTGACGGTAATGGGGGCGCTGGCCTTTATTGTCTCCCTGATGCTGCATCGCAAAGGGAAGGGCATTCGTCTTTAATAATGCGCCATCTGCCAGACGGCATAGCCGGTGGTTGCACCGGCGACGTCCCAGGCGAAATCTTTCCAGCTCCAGCCGCTCCCCGCGGGGCGGCTATCCCACAGTTCTTTTGATGCTCCAAGGCTTACTGAGAACATCAATCCTATCGCTGCGCTCCGGTCCCGGCTGTATCCCTGATGCTGTGCATATTCGTTACCGGCTGCAGACAGCATTGCGGAGGCGAGGAAGTGCTGAGCCTTATCCTGTCCGGACCAGCTATCGTTGGCCATATGGCTGCAGCCACTCAGAAAGAGGACGCTCAGTAGCAGAGAAGTACGCATCAACGGGCTCCATAAAAAAGCCCTGCGGGTGACAGGGCTCTGACATTACAGAATACGGCTGATAAGTCGGTCGATACGGATACGACGTAAACGGCGGATCAACTTACGGACTTTCACCGGATAATCGGCAATGCTCTGTAGTTCGCGGTAATGGTTAACCACCGTAGTATGCGTGCGAATCAACTCCAGCTCACGTTCACGCTGGGCGGCTAACTCATGCTGCGGGTCATGGATGAGAATGGCGTTTTCCAGATCCAGTCTCCAGGCGCGTGGGTTAAGGTTGTTACCGGTCAGCAGCATCCACTCATCGTCGACCCACATTCCTTTCAGGTGGTAACTGTTGTCTTCATCTTTCCACAGACGCACAACCAGCTGGTCAGTGTTGACGTAGTACTGTAAACGGCTCAGGAAACGACGCAGGTTAATCTCATAAAGATAAGGCAGCGCACCGATGATTTTGAACGGCTGGTCTTCAGGGATGAAAAAGTCGTTTGCTGTTTTATCGCCGACGATAATTTCCACTTTTTTACCGTCGCGCAGTAGCTGAATGATATTTCGTACCAGCACGGCAGGAAGGTTAAAGTATGGCGTACAGATGGTGAGTTTCTGCTCTGCGCATGGCATCAAATGGAAGATCGTTTTGTTCAGCAGGCTTGATTTGCCGAGCCCTACCAGCGGGGTAACAGATAACTCTTCGTTGTTCGCATCGCCCTGGAAATGGTAGACCGCATCGCGCAACTCCTGGCGGAAAGCGCGAACATCATTTTTGATCTCCGGGCTTTTAGGACGCTCAGGATCGTCAAGGCGATTAACACCACGACCGTGTACCAGGTTTTTATCAACCCAGTTGAACATGATATCGGCCATCTGTGGATTACGAATCAGGTGGTAGCGGTCGTAGCGATATTTATCGTGCTGATGAAGGTAGACATCATTCAGGCTTGCGCCGCTGTACAGGACGCTGTCATCAATGATGAACCCTTTAAAATGAAGGACACCGAGTGCTTCACGGGTATTAACGGGTACGCCATAAACAGGGACATCGACGCCAGGATTTTCCTGCGCCGTGCGGCAATACCAGTCTGCATTAGTATTGGAAGCGGCTGCGCCGATACGGCCACGCTGAGCGCGATGCCAGTCAACCAGTACGCGAACATCCAGTTCCGGACGCTGACGTTTAGCTTCATAGAGTGCGTTGAGGATCGCACGACCGCCTTCATCTTGTTCAAGATACAGGGCCACAATGCAAATGCGTCGCGTGGCGCTGGCAATCTTTTCCAGAAGCGTTTCCCGAAAATGAGCGGGAGCATAAAAGAACTCTACATCATCAACTGACTGAGAAATCTTCGGTAGTTGAGCAAGGTGTTGTTGATGTTTATTACGCTTAAATTTTGACAACATCACAGTGCGTTTCTTCTCTGTTCATTGAAGGGTTGTCTGTACCATGCAAACAACATAAGCGGACAATGATACCACCAGTCCCGTCCAAAGTGGGTAACATTTCCAGTAGGTTACTCGTGTTTGTCTGCTGATGTCAGGATGAGGGACAAGGCAACAATACCTTCCTCCAGCTGAATATCAACGTCAAATCCGAGTTTTCGCGCCAGGGTCACCATACCGCGATTGTTTGGCATAGTAATGCCATTCAGGCGCAACAATCCGTGATCTCGCGTATAACTGATGAGTTTTTCCAGCAGTCGTCTACCCAGCCCCAGGCCTTTAAGATCGGAGCGCACCAGCACGGCAAACTCCGCATCGACATTATCCGGGTCAGAAATGGCTCGCGTGACGCCGAGGATCTCATCATCATGATCTGCACGACGCACGGCAACAAACGCCATTTCTCGATCGTAGTCGATCTGGGTCATATTGGCTAAATCATCGTGGGTAAATTCGTTGATTTCGCTAAAATAGCGGTAGTAGAGATCTTCTTTTGTAACCTGAGAGATAAAGGCCCGCAGCTGGGGTTCATCTTCCGGCAGAATTGGGCGGAACAGGACGCGTTCCCCGTTTTTCATCTCTACCCACTCCTCCAGATGCAGAGGATATGGACGGATTGCCAGGCGGCTCTCTCTGTCCCCTTCGAAGGGCGCGATATCCAGCGTCACGTCCAGCGCCGTAAACTCATTGCCGGAAGCGAGTAGCGGATGGATATCCAGCCGCTGGATCTCGGCACAATCCACGATCAGATTAGACACCTGCACCAGGAATTGACTTAACCCGGCAATATCGAGCGGACGCAAGGCACTGCGGCCACGGATCTTTTTGCTTTTAATCGCCTGAATGATCAGATAGCGCGCGAGGTTCATGTTCAGCGGCGGTAAAGCAACGACAGCCTGTTCCTCCGGGCGCCACTCCACGCCACCTTCTCCCAGCATAATAAGCGGGCCGAAGACGGGATCGTGCTCTACCACGACTCGTAGTTCCTGAGCGCCTGCGCGGTTAGCCATGCTTTGTACCAGCAGTCCGTGGATCCGGGCCTGCGGCCAGGCCATCTTAACGCGGTCAAAAATGGCATCAGCTGCCTGCTGTACCTCCGTTGCCGTACGCAGATATAACATGACACCCTGAACATCTGATTTATGCGGTATATCGGGAGAGCGCAGCTTAAGAGCGACCGGATAGCCAATCTGCTCCGCAATATGTACTGCCTCGGCGCTGTCGCTGGCGATCCAGGTTGGCAGGGTTTGCATCCCGTAGCTGCCCAGAATGGGCTGCACTTCATGCGTATCAAGCGATGTCGCGCCCTCTTCAATAGCCTGCTGCAAGAGTCGATGAACGTCGACGGTATTCGCCGTCAGGTTACCAGGTAGCGCCGGGGTTTCGCGTAGCTGCTTCTGATTGCGGCGATATTCCACCATATGCATAAATGCGGTGATAGTCCCTTCCGGCGTACGGTAGGTTGGCAGACCGGCTTCGCTGAACAGACGTCGTGCCTCCTGAGATGAAAACTCACCGCACCAGTTTGTCAGCAGAGTGACATATTTGCCGCGCGGATGGTTGCGTACAGCTTCAATTAACGCGCGCGCACTTTCACTGCCCGGCGCGACTGCGCTGGGGGAGTGGATAATCATCAATGCATCGAAGTCCTGACTATCCAGCAAAATTGAGATAGCCCGAATATAGCGATCGCTGCTGGCGTCATCGCGCAAATCAAGCGGATTGCCGGGCATCACGCTTGTCGGAAGCGCCTCTCTGAGGCGTTGAAGCGTCTCTTCACCCAGCGTTGCCAGCTTTCCGTTGCGCAGCCACAGTTCATCCAGCGCAAGCGCAGCAGGGGCCGCACCATTGCTGACAATCATTAACTTCTCGCCACGCAGTGGGCGCATGTGACTGAGCGTCTCAACGGCGGAAAAAAGCTCGTGCGTATCCTGCACCCGCAGTAACCCCGCGCGCTGGATGGCGGCATCCCAGGCGGGATCCATGCCGGAATGAGACTGCAGGAGACGCTGGGCAGCAGGACTGCGACCGCTTTTGATAACCAGGATCGGCTTATTGCGCGAAGCACTTCGTGAAGCCGATACAAAACGACGGGCGTCGCTCAGATGCTCAAGATAAAGGAGTATCGCGCTGGTTTTGCTGTCACGAGCCAGGAAATCCAGAAGCTCATCAACGTCGATATCCAGGCTGTCGCCCAGGGCAATGAAGTAGGAGAAACCCATTTCGCGCTGTTGCGCCCAGTCGAGGATAGTGTTCGATACTGCAGCCGACTGCGAGATAAACGCCAGTTTGCCTTTGCGGATCGGTACCGGGGAGAAACTGGCATTCAACCCCTGCCAGGGGGCGAGCAGGCCCAGGCTATTCGGGCCAAGGATACGCATCTGGTAGCGGCTGGCGTAGGCGAGCAGTTCGGGTTGCTGTTCAGGTGGAGACGAGAGAATAATGCAGGTTTTACACCCTTTCTTGCCAAGTGCTTCCAGCAGTTCCAGATTGCGTTTCGCATTCGTACACAGCACGGCGAGGTCCGGCACAAAAGGCAGGCTCTGCACATCTGGCCATGCCAGCACCCCCTGAACGGCCTTATAAGCCGGCGTGACGGGCATGACGGGGCCATTAAATCCTCCCGCGAGCAGGTTGCGCATCATCAGATAGCCTGCCCGATCCGGTTTCATGGATGCGCCGATAACGGCAATGGATTTAGGACGTAATAGCGCTTCTAACCCTCGCTGGCTCATGCAAGTCTCCCGTGATTGCAAGCGACCTGATGATTTTAAACGCTTTCTGACGCTGTTGCTGTGATGCTGCCCTTATGAATGGTTTTTCCCGCCAGATAGCGTTCCCGGAAACAAGAGAAATGGTTGCCCAGGGCGCCGGCTGCTGCGGTATCCCCGGCTAAATCCAGCAGCGCGATGGCCACCTCGGCGGTGCAATATTGTCCGTCAGCATGCGCTTCACGCAGGCGATAAGCCGAGACGCGGGAAAGATCGACAGAAATGACCGGCAGCGCGTCAAGGTAAGGGCTTTTGCGAAACATTTTCCGCGCTTCGGTCCATGTGCCGTCCAGCATAATAAACAGCGGTGGCTTACCGGATGGTGGCGCCGAAAGCACCTGACGATTGTCACCTGCGTAAGAGGCCGGGAAAACGACCATCGGCTGATAGTCCGGGTTTGTCACCAGATCGAGCAGGGCCTGTGGCGGCTCGGTGCGGGACCATTGAAACGCGGCAGTATCCGGCAGAATATCGGCAATCAGCCGCCCTGTATTACTGGGTTTCATCGGCTCGGTATCAAACATGACCAGACAAAAACGGCTTTTAGCCGTACTGGGTGCCAGCGTTTCGCACAGGCAAACTTTAAGCGGAAGCAGGCAGCGCTGGCAGCGACGAATGCGATTGCCACGGGCAAGAAAAGGACGAGTGGCGCGCGCAAGGCGTTCGGCGCGTAACAGGAGGACAGCGTTATCGTTCATGGGCGAAGTGAAGGAAAAACGCCATTTTCGCAGAGGCGGGAGCGGGGCACAAGATGTGCCCCGTGAAAGTTACAGTGATTCGTTTAACCAGCTGTCAAACGGCGCTTTCGGTACTGCGCCATTGAGCATGTCGACGACTTCACCGTTTTTAAAGATCATAATGGTCGGGATGCTGCGAATGCGGAAACGTGCGCTAAGCTCGCGTTCCGCCTCGGTATTCACCTTAACAAAACGCATCTTACCGCTGCGCTCTTCGGCCACGTCTTCAAAGATTGGCGCGAAGCTTCGGCATGGACCGCACCACGGTGCCCAGAAATCGACCACCACCGGGAGATCGTCCTTGAGGAGTTTGTCCAGCGTAGCACCCGTCGCGTTAATGACATCGCCATCAAACAGTTCGTGGCCACAACGTCCGCATTTCGCACCATCGTCAATCCGATCGTCCGGAATGCGATTAAGAGCCTGACAGTTGGCACATACGGTATTCATAACTAACCTCTGATAGAGCCGTGGGACAGCGGCAGAACGCCGATAATGTTTCTAATATGTTACATATTATCAATGAGCCTGTTTGAAACAACAATGCGTTTTATTCAATGAGAACAATAGTCACAGGCTTTTGTACGAAATTATGGCTATGCGCTGGCACATCGGGTAATCTGCGCGCTTCGCGCAGCGCTGGTGGAGAAAAGCATGAACGACGAAATGAAAAACAAAAGCGGCAAGGTCAAAGTGATGTATGTCCGCAGTGATGATGACTCTGATAAACGCACCCAAAATCCGCGTACCGGAAAAGGTGGCGGGCGTCCGGCGTCTTCTCGTGCAGACGGTGGCCGTCGCCCCGCCCGCGATGACAGAAACACCCGCGGTGATGACCGCAAACGTGACGATCGCAAACGCGATGACCGTCCGCGTTCCGACCGCCCACGCAGTGACCGTCCACGAGACGATCGTCCGCGTGATGACTTCTCGCGTGACAACGCCTCCCCGTGGCGCACCGTTTCTCGCGCCCCGGGCGATGAGACGCCAGAGAAAGCCGATCACGGCGGTATCAGCGGCAAAAGCTTTATCGATCCGGAAGTGCTGCGCCGTCAGCGTGCGGAAGAGACCCGCGTGTATGGCGAGAACGCCTGCCAGGCGCTGTTCCAGAGCCGCCCTGAGTGTATCGTCCGCGCCTGGTTTATCCAGAGCGTGACCCCGCGCTTTAAAGAAGCACTGCGCTGGATGGCTGCGAACCGTAAAGCCTACCACGTGGTGGATGATGCCGAGCTGACCAAAGCGTCCGGTACCGAGCACCACGGCGGCGTCTGCTTCCTGATTAAAAAACGTAACGGCACCACCGTGCAGCAGTGGGTCAGCCAGGCGGATGCCGATGACTGCGTGCTGGCGCTGGAAGATGTAGGCAACCCGCACAACCTGGGCGCGATGATGCGCAGCTGCGCGCACTTTGGCGTGAAGGGTGTGCTGTTACAGGATGCCGCACTGCTGGAATCCGGTGCCGCTATCCGCACTGCAGAAGGCGGAGCGGAGCATGTGCAGCCGATCACCGGCGACAGCGTGCTGGACGCCCTTGAGCAGTTCCGTAAAGCGGGTTATTCCATCGTGACCACGTCGAGCCATGCTGGTACGCCGCTGTTTAAAGCGACGCTGCCGCGTAAAATGGTGCTGGTATTAGGTCAGGAACGTGACGGTCTGTCTGACGCGGCGCTTTCCAGTGCTGATCTGAGCGTCTCTATCGACGGGACAGGTAATGTAGAAAGTCTGAACGTATCCGTTGCGACCGGCGTACTGCTGGCGGAATGGTGGCGTCAGAATAAGGCATAAGCCTCTCAATGTGCCGGGTCTGGCCCGGCACATTCAAACCCTACTCGCTCTCTGCCGGTAACACTGGCATCCAGTCAATTGGCGTTTCGCCACGTTTTTCCAGCCATTCATTCGCCAGAACAAAGTGATTACTGCCGAAGAAACCGCGATGTGCCGACAGCGGAGACGGGTGCGGCGCTTTTAAAACGTGATGGCGCTGACGGTCGATAATCGCCCCTTTCTTCTGCGCGTGAGAACCCCACAGTAAAAACACCACGCCTTCACGATGTTCGTTGATCAGGCTAATAACCTTATCGGTAAAGGTTTCCCAGCCCAGGCTGGCGTGAGAATGTGCCTGACCCGCCCTTACAGTGAGTACCGTATTTAACAGCAGCACACCCTGATGCGCCCAGCTTTCCAGGTAACCGTGGGTGGGGCGGGTGAAGCCAGGAACGGTTCCCTCAAGCTCTTTATACATATTGAGCAGAGAAGGTGGGATAGCCACGCCCGGACGGACGGAGAACGCCAGCCCGTGTGCCTGACCCGGGCCGTGATACGGATCCTGGCCAAGAATGACCACCTTCACATCGCTCAGCTCAGTGTAACGAAAGGCGTTGAACACATCTTTCTGCGGCGGATAAATCGTCTGCCCGGACTGACGTTCAGCTGCAACGGTGCTGAGTGTATTGATAAAATAGGGTTGTTGTTTTTCTTCTGCCAGCACATCGTGCCATGTCAACGGTGTGGTCATCTCGCTCTCCTGCGAATCTCATTCTGTGTCTAGCTTACCTGTTAAACGCCAGTGAGCAAAATGACGCGCTGAAATGCACGCTAAGTAGCTAAATTTATTTTGAAAAGATACACAACCAGTTGAATTGGTAAGGTGCTGAAATTGATCTAAAACAATAAATTCAAACCACACTCTTTATGTGGTTGGTGTTTTTGTTGATTTAAATCAATAAATCACCGGGGTGCGAGTGATATATATACACACAAGAAACAATGGTTTTACCAATTGGCCGTGTGAGGCCGACACCAGTTAATGTAGCCTAAGGGAGGCAACACATGATTACAGGTATCCAGATTACTAAAGCTGCAAATGACGATCTGCTCAATTCTTTCTGGCTGCTGGACAGCGAGAAAAACGAAGCACGCTGCGTGGTGGCAAAAGCCGGTTTTACTGAAGATGAGATCGTGCCAGTGAGCAAACTGGGCGAAATCGAATATCGTGAAATCCCAATGGAAGTGAAACCGGAAGTGCGCGTGGAAGGCGGTCAGCATCTGAACGTTAACGTTCTGCGTCGTGAAACGCTGATGGATGCCGTTGAGCACCCTGAAAAGTACCCACAGCTGACTATTCGCGTGTCTGGCTATGCGGTTCGTTTTAACTCACTGACCCCAGAGCAGCAGCGCGACGTTATCGCGCGTACCTTTACTGAAAGCCTGTAAGGTTCCAGTTTCGGGGGGGAATAAAAAAGCCGGGGAAATCCCCGGCTTTTTCTTACTCTTCAGTTTTCGTATCCTGCGCGGCAGCGCTTGGCTTACGACGCTTACCAATGTTTTTGGTATCGCGGTGGCGTTGCTTAACGCGCGGCTTCTCTTTTTCTTTCTCTTTTCTCTCAGCGCGTTTTGCGAGTGCTTTCTTGGACGGTTTGCCCGTCATTTTTTCACTCGGCGCGCGGGTAGTTGGGCGCAGGCCGTCAATGACGCGAGATTTCAGCGGCTCATCAACATAGCGACCAATTTTTTGCAGCAGCAGGTGATCGTGCGCTTCAACCAGTGAAATCGCAGTACCTTTACGTCCGGCGCGACCGGTACGGCCAATGCGGTGCAGATAGGTATCACCACTGCGCGGCATATCGAAGTTGATCACGTGGCTCACGTCCGGAATGTCGATCCCGCGTGCGGCAACGTCTGTCGCCACCAGCACGTTCACGCGGCCATCGGTCAGGCGTTTGATGCCTTCGGTACGCTTAACCTGCGCCATCTCACCTTCGAGGTAGCAGTTATTAATGCCCGCATTACGCAGCATTTCTGCCAGCTCGTGCACGCGCTCGCGTTTACGCACAAAGACGATGGTACGCAGAGCATCTTCCTGCTTCAGCAGGTGCTTCAGTAATTCGACCTTGTGCTCAAGGTTGTCCGCACGGTAATACCACTGGTGGATCTTCTTGCGCTCACGCGTAGAGGGCGTCGCAGAGACTTCAACCGGATCTTCCAGCAGACGCTCGGCGAAATCTTTAATCGCGTCCCCTTCAAGGGTGGCAGAGAACAGCATCGTCTGGTTACGCCAGCGCGTCTCGCCCGCAATATGTTCGATATCCTGTGCGAAGCCCATGTCCAGCATACGGTCGGCTTCATCCAGAATCAGCGTTTCTACCGCGCGGCAGTCGAAGTTCTCTTCTTTAATGTACTGCAGCAAACGGCCCGTCGTCGCAACAACGATATCCTGGTTTTCGCTGAACACTTCGGCGTGGTTCATATACGCCACGCCGCCGGTAATAGTGGCGATATCCAGATGGGTGTTAGCCGCCAGCTCACGCGCGTGATCGGCAACCTGCATGGCCAGCTCGCGCGTAGGCGTCAGGATCAAAATACGCGGTGGGCCTGATTTTTTTCGTGGAAAGTCGAGCAGGTGCTGCAACACAGGCAGCAAATAGGCTGCTGTCTTCCCCGTGCCGGTTGGCGCAGAACCGAGCACATCGCGGCCCTCAAGCGCAGGCGGAATGGCCGCTGCCTGAATGGCGGTCGGGCGTGTAAAGCCTTTGCTCTCAAGTGCATTGAGCAGGCTTTCATCGAGTTCAAGTTCGGAAAAAGTCGTTACAGTCATGTTCTACCTCTGTGTGGGGCGCTGATTATAGACGTTACGGCTGTAATCTTCATCTGTTTGTATGGATATCGCTTTGCGGTGCCTTCGCTTTCCCCTATGCTACTCCAGTTTCACTTAGAAGGTTGCCCTGACATGTCTCAACTCAAAGCGCAGTTGCGCCGCGATGGTTTTACGTTTAAACAATTTTTTGTCGCCCACGATCGCTGTGCCATGAAAGTCGGCACCGACGGTATTTTACTGGGAGCATGGGCCCCTGTCGCAGGTGTTAAACGTATTCTTGATATCGGTACCGGCAGCGGGCTGGTGGCGTTGATGCTGGCCCAGCGTACGGAAGAGCATGTCACGATTGATGCCGTTGAGCTCGATGCGCAGGCTGCAGGGCAGGCGAGTGAAAATGCGGCCGAATCCCCCTGGGCAGACCGGATTCGCGTTCAATGTGCGGATGTGCTGGTCTGGGCGCCTGAACAAACTGCGCGTTACGATCTTATCGTCAGCAACCCTCCTTACTACGCGCCCGGTGTCGAGTGTGGTACCCCTGAACGTGAACAGGCGCGTTATACCAGTTCACTCGATCATAAAGCACTGCTTACCAGCGCGGCTGAACTCATCTCTGAAGAGGGCTTTTTTTGCGTAGTGTTGCCAGAAAGCACGGGTAATACATTTATTAGTCTGGCGCAGGAGATTGGCTGGACATTACGTTTGCGAACTGACATTTCTGATACGGAAGGACGACTGCCGCACCGCGTGCTGCTGGCGCTTTCGCCAAAAGAAGGTGAATGCTTTAATGACCGTATGGTGATTCGAGGGCCAGACCAGCGTTATTCCGAAGATTACACTGCTCTGACCCAGGCATTTTATCTGTTTATGTGAACCTGCGGAGCCAGTATCGACGGGCCAGATTCAGCAAGCTGATCCGGGTAGTCCAGGGTGTAGTGCAAGCCGCGGCTCTCTTTACGCATCATGGCGCAGCGAACAATCAGCTCGGCAACCTGCACCAGATTGCGCAGCTCCAGCAGATTATTGGATACGCGGAAATTGGCATAATATTCATCAATTTCCTGCTGCAGCATAGTAATGCGGCGCAACGCACGTTCCAGACGTTTTGTGGTGCGCACAATCCCCACGTAGTCCCACATAAACAGCCGTAGCTCATGCCAGTTGTGCTGGATCACGACCAGCTCGTCCGGGTTATCCACGCGGCTTTCATCCCAGGCAGGTAAGTGCTCGGTTTCGCGGGCGTAAGGCATGCGTTTCGTGATGTCTTCCGCCGCTGACCAGCCGTACACCAGACACTCAAGCAGCGAGTTCGACGCCATACGATTCGCGCCGTGAAGGCCGGTATAACTCACCTCGCCGATAGCATACAGACCTTCTACGTCGGTGCGCCCGTGATCGTCAACCATCACGCCCCCGCAGGTATAGTGGGCCGCAGGCACAATGGGCACCGGATCGCGGGTCAAATCAATCCCCAGGTTCAGCAGCTTTTCGTAAATCATCGGGAAATGCTGGCGAATGAATGCGGCTGGCTTATGGCTGATATCGAGATACATGCAGTCCACGCCCAGACGTTTCATTTCATGGTCGATGGCGCGGGCAACGATATCGCGAGGGGCGAGCTCGCCACGCGCGTCAAAGTCCGGCATAAAGCGGGTACCGTCAGGGCGTTTCAGATAAGCGCCTTCACCGCGCAGGGCTTCCGTCAGCAGGAAGTTGCGCGCCTGAGGGTGGAACAGGGCGGTGGGGTGAAACTGATTAAATTCGAGATTCGCCACGCGGCAGCCTGCGCGCCAGGCCATGGCGATACCGTCTCCGGAAGCGATGTCCGGGTTAGTGGTGTACTGATACACCTTTGAGGCGCCGCCCGTCGCCAGTACAACGGCCTTCGCCTGACAGGTTTCAACCTTCTCTTTATTACGGTTCCAGACCCATGCACCCACCACGCGACGCGGACCAGGCAGGCCAATCTTGTCTGAAATAATCAGGTCAACGGCATTACTGCGCTCAAGAACCCGAATATTAGGATGGTTAAGCGCTTTACCCACCAGCGTGGTCTCCACCTCTTTACCTGTGGCATCCGCTGCGTGCAGGATGCGGCGGTGGCTATGACCGCCTTCGCGCGTGAGGTGGTAGCTCTCTTCACCGTTAGGCTGAATCTGGGTATCAAATAATACGCCCTGATCGATGAGCCACTGAACGCAATGGCGGGCATTGCTGGCAACGAACTCTGCGGCGTGCGCATCCACGATCCCGGCGCCGGCAATCAACGTATCTTCTACGTGCGACGCTATGCTGTCGGTCTCGTCAAACACGGCGGCAATGCCGCCCTGGGCATAAAATGTGGAACCTTCACTTATCGGTCCTTTACTCAGAATGATAACGTTTTGATGTTCGGCAAGGCGCAGCGCCAGAGAGAGACCGGCAGCGCCGCTACCGATGATCAGGACATCACAATGGAGTTCAGATGTTGTGTTCATGATTGTTGTTTAATTTACTAAACAGTGTTGGGTCAGAATAGCACCTGAGTGCGATTTATCGCACGTTTTTTTTAGAGGTTGTTGCAATGGCTAAACGCGTAAGACGGAGTAAATAGCGGGTAAAGGAATGAAATTATTTTGCGAAGCAGATCGTTAGCGTCAGATTTTGTGGTGAAATAAAGACTGGGTTGCGTTACTCTTCTCGCGGGAAAAAAGATGTTTCTTGTCAGAAAGTGGTGCGTATCGTGAACAGACTTATAATGAGAGAAAATGAACAGTCTGCGGCGCGATGAACAAAAACAAAGGCGTTACGGAACTTATTGACGATCGGACACTCTAACTCGGTGCTTGCTCAAAGTGCGGTGTTTTTAGAGTGGCGTTTCGATAACGCGTGGAATTTAGGTTTGGGGAGACATTACCTCGGATGAGCGAGCAGTTAACGGACCAGGTCCTGGTTGAACGGGTCCAGAAGGGAGATCAGAAAGCCTTTAATTTACTGGTGGTGCGCTACCAGCATAAGGTTGCGAGTCTGGTTTCCCGCTATGTACCGTCAGGTGATGTGCCTGATGTGGTGCAAGAGTCTTTTATTAAGGCCTATCGCGCGCTGGATTCTTTCCGGGGAGATAGTGCTTTTTATACCTGGCTGTACCGTATTGCTGTTAATACGGCAAAGAATTATCTGGTTGCTCAGGGTCGTCGTCCGCCGTCCAGTGATGTAGACGCTATCGACGCCGAAAACTTCGAAAGTGGCGGTGCGCTGAAAGAAATTTCGAACCCTGAGAACTTAATGTTGTCAGAAGAACTGAGACAAATTGTTTTTCGCACGATCGAGTCGCTCCCGGAAGATTTACGCATGGCAATTACGTTACGGGAGCTTGATGGTCTGAGCTATGAAGAGATAGCCGCTATCATGGATTGTCCGGTCGGCACGGTGCGTTCACGAATCTTCCGTGCGCGAGAAGCTATTGATAATAAAGTTCAACCGCTTATCAGGCGTTGACGATAGCGGGATACTGGAAAAGGTATTAGGCATGCAGAAAGAAAAACTTTCCGCTTTAATGGATGGTGAGACGCTGGATAGTGAGCTGCTCAACGAGCTGTCTCATTCTCCCGAAATGCAAGAGACCTGGGAGAGTTACCATCTCATCCGTGACACGCTGCGCGGCGATACCGGCGAGGTTCTCCATTTCGATATCTCTGCCCGCGTGATGGCGGCCATTGAGAATGAGCCTGTTCATCAGACCACTCCGCTGATTCCTGAAGCTCAACCTGCACCTCACCAGTGGCAGAAAATGCCGTTCTGGCAAAAGGTGCGTCCGTGGGCCAGCCAGCTCACCCAAATGGGGGTTGCTGCATGCGTATCGCTTGCAGTTATCGTTGGCGTCCAGCACTATAATACTCAGTCTGAAACTAATCAGCAGCCAGAAGCGCCAGTGTTTAACACACTGCCGATGATGGGCAAAGCGAGCCCGGTTAGCCTGGGCGTACCGGCTGATGCTTCCGCCAGCGGCGGTCAGCAACAGCAGGTGCAGGAGCAGCGCCGTCGCATTAATGCGATGTTGCAGGATTACGAGTTGCAGCGTCGTCTGCACTCTGAACAGCTTCAGTTTGAGCAGGCCCAAACCCAGCAAGCTGCTGTGCAGGTGCCCGGAAACCAAACTTTAGGAACGCAATCGCAGTAATGAAGCAACTTTGGTTCGCCATGTCTCTGATGGCGGGTAGCCTGTTCTTCTCTGCCAACGCCTCGGCTGATGTTTCATCCGGGGCGTTGTTGCAGCAAATGAATCTGGCCAGCCAGTCACTCAATTACGAGTTGGCATTTATCAGCATCAATAAGCAGGGCGTCGAGTCGTTACGCTATCGTCATGCCCGTCTTGATAATCAGCCACTCGCCCAGCTTTTACAGATGGATGGTCCGCGTCGGGAAGTTGTCCAGCGAGGCAACGAAATCAGCTATTTCGAGCCTGGCCTGGAGCCTTTCACGCTCAATGGCGACTATATCGTTGATTCTCTGCCGTCACTCATCTATACCGACTTCAAGCGGCTGGCCCCTTACTACGATTTTATTTCGGTAGGGCGTACGCGCATCGCAGACAGACTGTGTGAAGTGATCCGCGTGGTTGCTCGCGATGGCACGCGCTACAGCTATATCGTCTGGATTGATGCGGAAACCAAGCTGCCGATGCGTGTGGACCTGCTTGACCGCGACGGTGAAACGCTTGAACAGTTCCGCGTGATCTCCTTCAGCGTGAACAATCAGGTTGGCAACAGCATGCAGAATCTGGCCAAAGCCAGCCTGCCGCCGCTGCTTTCTGTTCCGGCAGGGGATTCCGTTAACTTCAACTGGGTTCCTTCCTGGATCCCGCAAGGCTTTAGCGAAGTGTCCAGCAGCCGTCGTCAGTTGCCAACTATTGACACGCCCGTTGAGTCGCGCCTCTATTCCGACGGTTTGTTCAGTTTCTCGGTGAATATCAACCGCGCAACGGCAAACAGCTCTGAGCAAATGCTTCGTACCGGACGTCGCACGGTGAGCACCACGGTACGTGATAACGCAGAGATCACGATTGTGGGTGAATTACCTCCGCAGACGGCGAAGCGCATTTCAGACAGCATTAAATTCAGGGCCGCGCAATGATTAAAGAGTGGGCAACCGTCGTCTCGTGGCAAAATGGTGTTGCGCGAGTCAGTTGCGATGTCAAAGCCTCATGCAATAGCTGCGCATCCCGTGCCGGGTGCGGCAGCCGCGTGCTGAATAAGCTCGGGCCGCAAACGTCGCATACTATCTCTGTGCCAAGTGAACAGCCGCTGGTGGCGGGGCAGAAGGTTGAACTGGGGATTGCGGAAGGCAGTCTGCTCGGTTCCGCTATGCTGGTCTATCTCTCTCCGTTGGTCGGGTTATTTATCATGGGCGGCCTTTTCCAGACGCTGTTTGGTACTGATGTGGCCGCCATGTGCGGTGCCGCGTTGGGGGGCATCGGGGGATTCTGGCTTGCTAAAGGTCTCTCACCGAAGCTTGCCGCGCGCGAAGAGTGGCAGCCTGTCATTCTCAGCGTTGGGTTGGCACCAGACCAGCTTCGTGTCGAGACGCTCTCTTCTGAGGCCCGATGATCCATCGGGCTTTATCAATTTTTACGCCCTAATACAGAAAACGCCCTTTCTTCACGCTATACCTGTCTCTAAGTGCATTTCCAGGTAGCGAGGATGTAGTGTAGAATGCTGCGTTTTCGCACTGAAAAACGTCAGGCTAAGAACAGCGGCCTCCAGGAATTCGTAAGGCATAATTATTTAACTATATGAAGAACATACGTAACTTTTCGATCATTGCTCACATTGACCACGGTAAGTCGACGCTGTCTGACCGTATTATCCAGATTTGCGGTGGCCTGTCTGATCGTGAAATGGAAGCCCAGGTTCTGGACTCCATGGACCTGGAACGCGAACGCGGTATCACCATTAAGGCGCAAAGCGTTACGCTGGATTACAAAGCGGCTGATGGTGAAACCTATCAACTGAACTTTATCGACACCCCAGGCCACGTTGACTTCTCCTATGAAGTATCACGTTCGCTGGCGGCCTGTGAAGGTGCGCTGCTGGTCGTCGATGCCGGGCAGGGTGTTGAAGCCCAGACCCTGGCAAACTGCTATACCGCGATGGAAATGGATCTCGAGGTTGTGCCGGTTCTGAATAAAATCGACCTGCCAGCTGCCGACCCTGAACGCGTCGCGGAAGAGATTGAAGATATTGTCGGCATTGACGCGACGGATGCCGTGCGCTGCTCCGCGAAAACCGGTGTGGGCGTGACCGATGTGCTGGAACGCCTGGTGCGTGACATCCCGGCCCCGGAAGGTGACCCGGATGGCCCACTGCAGGCGCTGATCATCGACTCCTGGTTCGATAACTACCTTGGTGTTGTCTCTCTGGTGCGTATTAAAAACGGCACCATGCGTAAAGGCGACAAAATCAAGGTGATGAGTACCGGACAGGTCTACAACGCCGACCGTCTGGGTATCTTCACGCCAAAACAGGTTGACCGTACCGAGCTGAAATGCGGCGAAGTAGGCTGGCTGGTTTGTGCCATTAAAGACATCCTCGGCGCGCCAGTGGGCGATACCCTGACCGGTGCGCGTAACCCGGCAGATAAAGCGCTGCCAGGTTTTAAAAAGGTGAAACCGCAGGTTTACGCGGGTCTGTTCCCGGTCAGCTCAGATGACTATGAAAACTTCCGTGATGCGCTCGGTAAACTGAGCCTGAACGATGCTTCCCTGTTCTACGAGCCAGAAAGCTCAACGGCGCTGGGCTTCGGTTTCCGCTGTGGCTTCCTCGGCCTGCTGCACATGGAGATCATTCAGGAGCGTCTGGAACGTGAATACGATCTGGATCTGATCACCACCGCACCGACCGTTGTGTATGAGGTAGAAACCACCTCGAAAGAAGTGATCTACGTCGATAGCCCGTCCAAGCTGCCGCCGCTGAACAATATCCACGAACTGCGTGAGCCGATTGCAGAGTGTCACATGCTGCTGCCACAGGAGTTCCTGGGCAACGTCATTACGCTGTGTATTGAGAAGCGTGGCGTGCAGACCAACATGGTCTACCACGGTAACCAGGTGGCGCTGACCTATGAAATCCCGATGGCGGAAGTGGTACTCGACTTCTTCGATCGCCTGAAGTCTACCTCCCGTGGCTATGCGTCCCTGGATTACAACTTCAAGCGTTTCCAGGCCTCCAACATGGTGCGTGTGGACGTGCTGATCAACGGTGAGCGTGTGGATGCGTTGGCCCTGATCACCCACAACGACAATGCGCCGTACCGTGGTCGCGAGCTGGTTGAGAAAATGAAAGATCTGATCCCGCGTCAGCAGTTCGACATCGCGATTCAGGCGGCCATTGGTAACCACATTATCGCGCGTTCTACGGTGAAACAGCTGCGTAAAAACGTTCTGGCGAAGTGCTACGGCGGTGACGTCAGTCGTAAGAAAAAGCTGCTGCAGAAGCAGAAAGAAGGTAAGAAGCGTATGAAGCAGGTCGGTAACGTTGAGCTGCCACAGGAAGCATTCCTTGCCATTCTTCATGTTGGTAAAGACGGCAAATAACCTTTAAGGAGTTGGCATGGCGAACATGTTTGCCCTGATCCTGGTCATTGCTACCCTGGTGACAGGTCTGCTGTGGTGTCTGGATAAGTTTATCTTCGCCCCAAAACGCCGTGAGCGTCAGGCTGCCGCACAGGTAGCCACTGGCGACCAGCTGGATGCGAAAACCCTGAAAAAAGTCGGCCCGAAACCGGGCTGGCTGGAAACGGGCGCCTCGGTATTCCCGGTGCTGGCCATTGTGCTGGTGGTGCGATCGTTTATTTACGAGCCGTTCCAGATCCCATCCGGTTCAATGATGCCAACGCTGCTGATTGGTGATTTTATTCTGGTAGAGAAGTTTGCCTACGGCATTAAAGATCCTATCTACCAGAAAACGCTGATCGAAACCGGTCATCCGAAGCGTGGCGACATCGTGGTGTTCAAATACCCGGAAGATCCGCGTCTGGACTACATCAAGCGTGCGGTTGGCCTGCCGGGTGATAAAGTGACCTACGATCCGGTCGCCAAGGAAGTTACCGTTCAGCCTGGCTGTAGTTCTGGCACCGCGTGTGAAAACGCACTGCCCATCACCTACTCAAACGTTGAGCCGAGTGATTTTGTGCAGACCTTTGCCCGTCGTAACGGCGGTGAAGCGACCAGCGGGTTCTTCCAGGTGCCAAAAGGCGAAACCAAAGAGAACGGTATTCGTCTGGTCGAGCGCAAAGAGACGCTGGGTGATGTGACTCACCGTATCCTCACGGTGCCAATCGCGCAGGATCAGGTGGGTATGTATTATCAGCAGCCGGGTCAGCAGCTGGCGAGCTGGATTGTACCGCCGGGACATTACTTCATGATGGGGGATAACCGCGATAATTCTGCGGACAGCCGTTACTGGGGATTTGTGCCTGAGGCGAATTTGGTCGGTAAAGCCACCGCAATCTGGATGAGTTTTGAGAAACAGGAAGGCGAATGGCCGACCGGTGTACGCCTGAATCGCATTGGCGGAATCCATTAATTCTCAATAAATGAACGCGTAGCCGCTTTAATTAGCGGCTACGTGAATTATTTCCTCGATAAATCTCTTTGAACTAACGACATCCCCTGTCGTTGTGTATAGAATATTCCCCCGAAGTTTAAGGTTGGCCCTGCAAGGGTGCCACGGCACACGAAACCGCGTTGGTTTTCTCAGGTCGGTTTCGTGTGCTGCATTTTTGACGCATTCAATTATTGGTATCGCATGAACCCCATCGTAATTAATCGGCTTCAACGGAAGCTGGGCTACACTTTTCATCATCAGGAGTTGTTGCAACAGGCATTAACCCATCGCAGTGCCAGCAGCAAGCATAATGAGCGTCTTGAGTTTTTAGGCGACTCAATTTTAAGTTTCGTGATTGCGAATGCGCTTTATCATCGTTTCCCGCGTGTTGACGAGGGGGATATGAGCCGCATGCGTGCCACGCTGGTTCGGGGGAATACCCTTGCGGAAATCGCGCGCGAATTTGAACTGGGCGAATGTCTGCGTCTTGGGCCGGGTGAACTGAAAAGCGGCGGCTTCCGTCGTGAATCGATTCTTGCCGATACGGTCGAAGCATTAATTGGTGGTGTGTTCCTGGACAGCGATATCCAGACCGTAGAAAAGCTGATCCTCAACTGGTATCAGAGCCGTCTGGACGAAATCAGCCCGGGCGATAAACAAAAAGATCCGAAAACGCGTCTGCAGGAATATTTGCAGGGCCGTCATCTGCCGCTGCCATCTTATCTGGTGGTGCAGGTACGCGGCGAAGCGCACGATCAGGAATTTACCATCCATTGCCAGGTCAGTGGCCTGAGTGAACCGGTGGTGGGCACAGGTTCAAGCCGTCGTAAGGCTGAACAGGCTGCCGCCGAACAGGCGTTAAAAATGCTGGAGCTGGAATGAGCGAAGAAAAAACGTATTGCGGATTTATTGCCATCGTCGGACGTCCGAACGTCGGCAAATCCACCCTGCTGAATAATCTGCTTGGGCAGAAGATTTCTATTACCTCGCGTAAGGCGCAGACCACGCGTCACCGCATTGTCGGCATCCATACTGAAGGCGCGTATCAGGCGATCTACGTCGATACTCCGGGCCTGCACATGGAAGAGAAGCGTGCCATTAACCGTCTGATGAACAAAGCGGCGAGCAGCTCGATTGGTGATGTAGAACTGGTCATTTTCGTTGTGGAAGGCACCCGCTGGACACCGGACGACGAAATGGTGCTGAACAAGCTACGTGACGGCAAAACGCCGGTCATCCTCGCGGTCAATAAAGTTGACAACGTGCAGGAAAAGGCTGACCTGCTGCCGCATCTTCAGTGGCTGGGCAGCCAGATGAACTTCCTCGATATCGTTCCGCTGTCTGCAGAGACTGGCCTGAACGTCGATACCATCGCGGGCATCGTGCGTAAGCATCTTCCGGAAGCGATTCATCACTTCCCGGAAGACTACATCACCGATCGTTCTCAGCGCTTTATGGCGTCTGAAATCATCCGTGAAAAGCTGATGCGTTTCCTGGGCGCGGAACTGCCGTACTCTGTGACGGTGGAGATCGAGCGTTTCCAGACCAACGAGCGCGGCGGCTACGACATTAACGGTCTGATCCTCGTTGAGCGTGAGGGGCAGAAGAAGATGGTGATCGGCAACAAAGGTGCCAAGATCAAAACCATCGGTATTGAAGCCCGTAAAGACATGATGGAGATGTTTGAGGCGCCGGTTCACCTGGAGCTGTGGGTGAAAGTGAAATCTGGCTGGGCCGATGATGAGCGTGCTCTGCGCAGCCTCGGTTACGGCGAAGACCAGTAACCTAAGACGACGAGTATGATGGAAGGATGGCAGCGCGCCTTCGTCCTGCATAGTCGTCCCTGGAGCGAAACCAGCCTGATGCTGGACGTCTTCACGGAAGAGTCCGGTCGCGTGCGCCTTGTTGCGAAAGGCGCACGTTCCAAACGTTCTAATCTGAAAGGTGCCCTACAGCCTTTCACGCCGCTGCTGGTCCGCTTTGGTGGGCGAGGGGAAGTGAAAACCCTGCGCAGCGCTGAAGCCGTCTCCCTGGCGCTTCCTCTTTCTGGTATCACCCTGTACAGCGGTCTGTATGTCAATGAACTCATCTCGCGGGTTCTTGAACATGAGACTCGCTTCTCTGAACTTTTCTTCGATTATCTGCACTGTATCCAGGCCCTCGCTGGGGCAACCGGCACGCCTGAACCTGCCTTGCGACGTTTTGAACTGGCGCTGCTGGGGCATCTGGGATACGGCGTCGATTTTCTGCATTGTGCGGGAAGCGGAGACGAGGTCGAAGACGCGATGACCTACCGCTATCGGGAAGAAAAAGGGTTTATCGCCAGTATCGTGATTGATAACAGTACCTTTACCGGGCGCCAGCTTCGGGCGCTTTATGCGCGCGAGTTTCCCGATCAGGACACCCTGCGCGCAGCAAAACGCTTTACCC
>NZ_JTLF01000136.1:0-4147 GCF_000798855.1 Enterobacter sp. ZOR0014
AGTAAAGTTTATTTTATAAATGAAATAATGCTCCTGATGGCAATAAGCCATCAGGAGTTATTCACCAGATAAATAATTAGGTGCGGGATATAGTCGCTCTGCTAAATAATCTCTTAGTTAAAATATTGTCGCTGTAAAAGCGTATTCGCTTCATCAATCAACTTATCAATCGCCTTCTGGCTGGCATCAACATCTCTTCTCTCAAGGGCTGAAAGCAGCTCGTCATAGTGATAAGTCGACACTTTGATGTCATCAAGCTCACGGTGAAGATAGTTAATACACGGGCCGATGCGCACCCATAGCTGTTCAATCAACGCATTCAGCGTCGGCATTTCGGCATACTGATAAAGCGTAAACCGGAAGACACGATTCGCATGGAGCGCCTGCTGGACGTTCCCGTTGCGCATGGCCTCATGAAATACGTCCGACAATTTGCGCAACGTCTCCAGCTTTTGCTCAGACATATTCTGACAGGCTGCGGCGACTGCCATGGGCTCAAGCTGTTTGCGAATGGCGTTAATTTCGTTATAACGATCCAGCGTGACCTCTGGCACCAGAAAGGCCTGCGCGGGCGTAGCGTGTAACGCCCCTGCCGACACCAGACGCAGCAGCGCTTCGCGGACCGGCGTAATACTGGTTCCCAATTTATCGGCAATCTCTTTCGTAATCAGCCGTGCGCCAGGTTTGAGGGAGCCTGTAATTAATGCTCCTTTCAAACTGAGTTCAACTTGCATGGTAAGACTGATCCTTTGGGCTTTTTCTAAGTGATCCAAATCAAGCATGTTCAATTCCTGTAGCTAAAACTTAATGCTATTTTTAAGCGTCGGTTTAATAAAACGACGCTGCTTCGATATATCCTGTATCGTCATGCCTGGTGGTGGGAAGTACGTAAAAACAGCAAAAAAAGCAAACTGTGATTTTTTATCGGCTTCGGGCTCATCCGGGATGAAGGCGCGAAAAACCATGTCCGTTAATTAAAGACAATATATCGTATCTTCACAAATAAATATGGCGGGAAACCCCGCCATCATGCTTTTTATTTATTGTCACCCGCGACGCGAATCACGACTTTGCCGAAATTTCGACCTTCCAGCAGGCCAATCAGCGCCTCGGGCGCGTTCTCCAGCCCATCCGTGACCTGTTCACGATAATGAATTTTACCTTCCTGCACCCAGCGCCCCATCTCGTCCTGGAACGCCTTAATGTGGTGGCCATAGTCCTGAGCGATAATGAACCCCTGCATCCGAATACGTTTCTTCAGAATGGTGCCCATCAGCAGCGGCAAGCGATCCGGTCCTTCAGGCAAGCCCGTCGCATTGTAGCCACTCACCAGGCCGCAAACCGGCACGCGCGCAGAGGTATTCAGTAGCGGCAGTACGGCGTCAAAGACTTTCCCCCCGACGTTTTCATAATAGACATCAATCCCTTTCGGGCAGGCGTGTTTCAGCTGGTCAGCAAAATCCGCCGCGTGGTGATCGAGACACTGATCAAACCCAAGAACATCAACGGCATGACGGCACTTTTCTGCCCCACCGGCAACGCCCACTACCCGGCAACCTTTGATTTTGCCAATCTGCCCAACGGTGGCGCCAACCGGACCTGTCGCCGCAGCGACCACCAGCGTTTCACCCGCTTTCGGTTGTCCGATATCCAGTAACCCCATATAGGCGGTAAAACCAGGCATACCCAGAATACCCAGCGACCAGGAAGGATGAGACGGATTGTAGCCCAGCTTGACCAGGCCGCTGCCATCCGAAAGTTCATATTCCTGCCAGCCGCTGTAGCCCAGCACCCATTCACCGGGTTTGAAATCGGGATGGTTTGACTGCTCAACGCGGCTGACCGTTCCCCCAACCATTACGGCACCCACCTCTACCGGAGGGGAATAGGATGGCGCATCGCTCATGCGACCCCGCATATACGGATCCAGCGACAGCCAGACGGTACGAAGCAACAGCTGCCCCTCAACGGGCGTGGGAACAGGTTGTGTTTCCAGACGAAAATTTTCCGCGACCGGCGCGCCCTGTGGACGAGAAGCCAGCACCCAGCGGCGATTTTGCGAAACAGCGTGATTCATCAGGATCTCCTTCTGCTACAAATGTCATTACAGCCTGGCTCATGAACGGCGTTATCGCTTCCTTTACGAGCCCGACTGGTTAAGCCGTACAACCAGATAGACACAGCTTTCATTCGTTTCGTTGATGAAACGGCAGTCATTTGGCGGCCCAAGTTCAAGACAGTCACCGGCCTGCATCTCGTGGCGTGTGTCGCCTTCCTGAAACACCAGCTCGCCGGACTGCAGCCAGATGAGCTGACGAGCCAGCGCGTAAGACGATGCGGGCATCGGCACATCGCTCCCGGCAGGCAGTTCTACCTGAACAAGGTCGATGGGCAGATCGGTACGGGGAGAAACATGACGGCGGAGATAGTGCGTTTGCGGGTCGCGCCAGACAGGCTGATTGGCAAGGCGCAGGAGTTTACCTTCCTGCATCTCCGCGCGTGCAATCAGCGTGGACATGCTGATGCCAAACGCGCCGGACAGGCGGGCAAGAAGAGTCGCTGTCGGGCTGCTGTCTCCGCGCTCAATTTTGTGGATCATCGCGCGCGAGACCCCTGCCCGGTCAGCCAGCTCGCTCAGGGACCATCCGCGGGACTCGCGTTCAAGACGAATTCTTGCACTAATTCGTTGATTGATTGTGTCTGTTATTGTGTTCATGACGTCATACTATAGTGTATGAATGGCATTTCAATGGGGTTCTGATAACAAAAAATAGGGCTTATGGCGTAGCGCCCGGACGATGCAGTTGTGTAATATCGTATCTACAACGTAATACTATAGTGAACAACACACAGAGGGAACATCATGATCGTTCGTCATGCCTGCAAAGAAGACTGCGCTGCGATAGGAGAGATCTATAACCACGCGGTGCTGCACACTGCCGCGATCTGGAACGATAAAACCGTCGATACCAATAACCGTATCGCGTGGTTTGAGGCTCGTACACTTGCAGGCTATCCGGTTCTGGTGAGCGAGGAAAATGGTGTGATTACCGGATACGCCTCTTTCGGTGACTGGCGAGCCTTTGATGGTTTCCGCCATACGGTAGAACATTCGGTCTATGTCCATCCGGATCATCAGGGCAAGGGGATTGGCCGCACGTTGATGAAAGCGCTGATTAACGAGGCCCGCACCCTCGGTAAACATGTGATGGTGGCCGGTATTGAAGCGCAAAATCAGACCTCCATTCACCTTCATGAAACCCTCGGTTTCGTGACTACCGGACAAATGCCGCAGGTGGGAACCAAGTTTGGCCGGTGGCTGGACTTAATCTTTATGCAGCTGCAGCTTGACGAGCGCAGCGACCCGGACGCTATTCCATGAATCAATCACTGACGCTGGCATTTCTGGTGGCGGCGGGGATCGGTCTGGTGGTACAGAATACCTTGATGGTGCGCATCACCCAATCCTCCTCCACCATTCTGATCGCGATGCTGCTCAACTCGCTGGTCGGCATCGTGCTGTTTGTCAGCATTCTGCTGCTGAAACAGGGCGTCGCCGGGTTTAGCGAGCTGGCCGCAACGGTGCGCTGGTGGACGCTTATTCCGGGACTGCTGGGTTCGTTTTTCGTCTTTGCCAGTATCAGCGGATATCAGAACGTTGGCGCAGCGACCACCATCGCCGTACTGGTGGCCAGCCAGCTGATCGGTGGGCTGGTGATGGACGTTCTGAGAAGCCATGGCGTTCCACTCCGCGCCCTGGCAGGCCCGGTGTGCGGTGCGGTGATGCTGGTTGTCGGGGCCTGGCTGGTCGCACGACGCCAGTTTTGAGGCTACAGAATCGTGCCGCCTTTGGTCAGCTGTTCCTGCCGCGCGTCCATTTCTTCTTTATGCTGCTTACCGTGATGCGAAATCGCGGTACGCAGACGTTGCTGCTGGGTATAGCGTTCTTCCCGGCTGAGCTCGGCATCATCGCTCAGTTCAATCAGCAGTTCGTTCATATGGGCAATCACGCTCTCGTCGATGGCGGCATCCACGCGGGCGATCACGTCGTTTAAATGTGACATTGTCACTCCTCCTCACGTGCCCGGTGGCGCTACGCTTACCGGGCCTACGGGTGCAAAATGTAGGCCGGGTAAGGCGTAGCCGC
>NZ_JTLF01000207.1:0-11778 GCF_000798855.1 Enterobacter sp. ZOR0014
AGGCCGAAGTCGAACTGGTACTGAGCAACCACTTCGAAGTTCTGCGCTTTGTTAGCGAAACCGTAGATATCGCTGCTGCTCTGAGAGTTGCCGAAACGTGTTGCGTTATAAGTCTGAGAGTACTGCGCGGCCAGATAGATGTTGTTGGCATCGTATTTCAGGCCACCCGTATAGACTTCGGCGTGATCGCCTTCGCCTTTCAGGGCTGGGTTAGCCGTGTTGTTCTGATCGGCGGTACGTTTGGAAGAAGACATTGCACCACCGATGCTGAAGCCTTCGCCCAGGTTATAGGTCAGGGACGCACCGTAACCGTCGCCGTTCTGTTTCAGGGTGCTACGACCGGTGTCGTTTTCACCGCTTACGCTACCGTTTTTACCCTGATACTGCAGAGCAAAGTTCAGGCCATCCACCAGACCAAAGAAGTCCTGGTTACGGTAGGTTGCCACGCCGTTAGCACGAGATTGCAGGAAGTTGTCTGCACCGTAGGTATCACCACCAAATTCTGGCAGCACGTCAGTCCAGGATGTTACGTCGTAGATCACACCGTAGTTACGACCGTAATCGAAAGAACCCGCTTCAGCGAATTTCAGACCAGCAAACGCCACACGGGTCCAGGCCTGGTTGTCGCTTTCTGTTGTGTTGCCCTGGATCTGGTATTCCCACTGGCCGTAACCGGTCAGCTGATCGTTAACCTGAGTTTCGCCTTTGAAGCCAAGACGCATGTAGGTCTGGTCACCGTCAGCACTCTTGTCGTCAGAGAAATAGTGCAGACCATCAACTTTGCCGTACAGATCTAATTTGTTGCCATCTTTGTTATAAATTTCAGCCGCATTTGCTGCGCCTGCTACCAGCAGTGCTGGTACCAGGAGGGACAGTACTTTAACTTTCATTTTATTAACCCTCTGTTATATGCCTTATAATTGCCACTGCTTACTGGCTAACCCTCATTAACCAGTCGGCAATTTCATTCTCCGCAAAATTACAGAATAATCCAATGCGAATATGATACGAAAACTTTGAAGATGTTTCATTCATCTATCAACATGTTTCAGAATGTTAATATCAAGGAACTTTTACAAAGCACAAATAGCTTAGAAAATTAGCATTTATTATCAAAATTAATATTATTCCATTAAATTTCAATGAGTTGGGATATAAATCGTTACAGCACTGAATGACAAAACAAGATCGCTCCTAATCTCTAAAATAGCTCTCGCTATCATCATTAACTTTATTTATTACCGTCATTCAGTTTTGAATGTCTGTTTATCCCTAATTGAGCCGAATGCATCGCATTCGGTTTTTTTTTACCCTTCTTTACGTAACTTTTCTTTTTATGTGCTACCAGCACGAAATTGTAACGACTATTAACTAATCCCGTTACGAGGGTCAACCAACGTGCAAAAATTCAGCAGAAACTTAATTTCTTGTTAATTCGTGCTATTTACTGGCGAGAAGTTTCTTTTATTTGTACACGCATCGTGAACTTGTACACTTTTAACGCACATCGCCTCTTCCTCAGTGTTCCCTGAAAAAGTCGCCTGTTCCAGGCCAGTGGCGCTGGAAATTCAGGTATTACCCTTTATACTGCCCTATCGCCACAGAGCACGACCATTACGGGTTAAAGATATCAATGAGTCAGACTGAAACTACCGCCCCGAGCAAATTCTCCCTTCTTCCCGGGAGCATCACCCGTTTCTTTCTTCTTTTGATCGTTGTGTTATTAGTCACCCTGGGCGTGATGGTGCAGAGCGCGGTAAACGCCTGGCTGAAGGACAAGAGCTACCAGGTGGTTGATATCACTCATGCCGTCCACAAGCGCATTGATACCTGGCGCTACGCCACCTGGCAGATTTACGACAATATTGCCGCAGCGCCTGCAAGCGCATCGGGGGATGGGCTTCAGGAGACCCGGCTTAAGCAGGATGTCTACTATCTCGAAAAACCGCAGCGTAAGACTGAGGCGCTTATCTTTGGCTCTCACGACAGCGCAACGCTTGAGATGACGCAGCGTATTTCAACCTATCTGGATACCCTCTGGGGTGCCGAGACGGTGCCGTGGTCGATGTACTATCTGAACGGTCAGGACAACAGCATGATCCTGATCTCGACGCTGCCATTGAAAGATCTCTCTTCTGGTTTTAAAGAGACGACCGTTGGCGGCATTGTCGATTCCCGCCGTGCAGAAATGCTGCAGCAGGCGAATGCCCTTGATGAGCGTGAAAGTTTCTCATCGCTGCGCCGCCTGGCCTGGCAAAATGGTCACTATTTTACCCTGCGTACCACGTTCAACCAGCCGGGACATCTGGCGACGGTCGTGGCGTTTGATTTGCCTATTAATGATTTGATCCCGCCGGATATGCCGCTCGACAGCTTCCGTATGGAGCCAGACAGCAGTACCCAGAACATGCGCGCGGCGTCGGACAAAGAGGCCGCAGAGAGCGTCACCATCTCCTTTAACGGCTCGAAAATTGAAATTGCCTCGTCACTGAACTCAACCGGCATGCGCCTGGTGTGGCAGGTACCGTTTGGCACCCTGCTGCTCGATACCCTGCAAAATATTTTGCTGCCGTTGCTGCTGAATGTCGGCCTGCTGGCGCTGGCCCTGTTTGGCTACAGCACCTTCCGCTTCCAGCCGGGACGTCAGAGCGATGCCTCTGCGGTCACCGCGGGCAACACGAATGAACTTCGCGTGTTACGCGCGCTCAATGAAGAGATTGTTTCCGTGCTGCCGCTGGGCGTATTAGTCCACGATCAGGAAGCGAACCGCACGGTGATGAGCAATAAAATTGCAGACCATCTGCTGCCGCATCTTAACCTGCAGAACATCACCACCATGGCGGATCAGCACCAGGGGGTTATTCAGGCCACCATCAATAATGAACTGTACGAGATCCGTCAGTTCCGCAGTCAGGTAGCCCCACGCACGCAAATCTTCATTATCCGCGACCAGGATCGCGAAGTGCTGGTGAATAAGAAACTCAAGCAGGCGCAAAGGCTGTATGAGAAGAACCAGCAGGGGCGCGCCGCCTTTATGCAGAATATTGGCGACGCCTTCAAACAGCCGTTAAAAACGCTGGCAACCCAGGCGGCGGCGTTAAACACCTCTGAAAGCCACCAGCTTGCCTGCCAGGCCGACTCGCTGGTTCGTATGGTGGATGAGATCCAGTTAGCGAACATGCTGGAGAATGATTTCTGGAAAGGTACGCCTTCCCTCTTCTCCATTCAGGATCTGATCGATGAAGTGGTTCCGGAAGTCCTGCCGGTGATCAAGCGTAAAGGTCTGCAGCTGCTGATTAACAACCATTTACCGGCAAATGACGAACGCCATGGCGATCGCGAAGCGCTACGTCGCATTCTGCTGATGATTATTCAGTATGCCGTGACCACCACGCAGATCGGCAAGATCACCCTCGAAGTGAGCACCGACGAGTCGGCAGAAGATCGCCTGACGTTCCGCATTCTGGACACCGGGGAAGGCGTCACGACGAGTGAAATTGATAATCTGCACTTCCCGTTCCTGAATGACACACAAAGCGATCATTACGGTAAGGCTAACGCCCTGACCTTCTGGCTGTGCGATCAGCTGGCGCGTAAGCTCGGCGGCCACCTGAATATCAAAGCACGTGAATCGCTCGGCACCCGCTACTCTCTGCACGTGAAAATGGCCGTCAATCCGCAGGAAGAAGATGAAGAGCGCCTGCTGGATGACGTGGTGGCGATGGTGGATGTGACCTCAAACGAGATCCGCAACATCGTGGTGCGTCAGTTAGAAAACTGGGGCGCGGCCTGCATCACGCCGGATGAACGACTGGCAAGTCAAGAATTTGATCTGTTTTTAACGGATAATCCGTCTAATCTTACTGCCTCGGGCTTGCTTTTAAGCGATGATGAGTCAGGCGTGCGGAAAATCGGCCCTGGCCAGCTGCGCGTCAACTTTAATATAAGCAATGCGATGCAGGAAGCTGTACTACAACTAATAGAAGAGCAGCTGGCGCAGGATGAGATAACGGAATCCCCGTTAGGCGGCAATGAAAACGCCGAGCTTCACGCCAGCGGATACTATTCACTCTTTGTTGATACAGTACCAGATGATGTTAAGCGGTTGTATACTGAGTCCGCTGCGAATGATTTTGCAGCGCTGGCGCAGACAGCACACCGGCTTAAAGGGGTGTTTGCCATGCTTAATCTGGTTCCCGGCAAGCAGTTATGTGAAACGCTGGAACATCTAATTCGTGAGAAAGATGCCTCTGGCATTGAAAAATACATCAGCGACATTGACGACTACGTCAAAAGCTTGCTGTAGCAAGGTAGCCTTATACATGAACAATATGAACGTAATTATTGCCGATGACCATCCGATTGTACTGTTCGGTATTCGCAAATCGCTTGAACAGATCGAGTGGGTGAATGTAGTCGGTGAATTTGAAGACTCTACAGCACTGATCAATAACCTCCCAAAGCTTGATGCGCACGTGCTCATTACCGATCTCTCCATGCCTGGAGATAAGTACGGTGATGGGATTACGCTCATCAAATATATCAAACGTCACTTCCCGGACATCTCGATCATTGTTCTGACCATGAACAACAACCCGGCGATCCTGAGCGCCGTGCTGGATCTGGACATCGAAGGGATTGTGCTGAAACAAGGCGCACCGACCGATCTGCCAAAAGCGCTCGCTGCGCTGCAGAAAGGCAAGAAGTTCACGCCTGAGAGCGTCTCTCGTCTGCTGGAAAAAATCAGCGCGGGTGGCTACGGTGACAAACGTCTGTCACCGAAAGAGAGCGAAGTTCTGCGCCTGTTCGCTGAAGGTTTCCTGGTGACCGAGATTGCCAAGAAGCTGAACCGCAGTATTAAAACCATCAGCAGCCAGAAGAAATCCGCAATGATGAAGCTGGGTGTGGACAACGATATTGCCCTGCTGAACTATCTCTCCTCCGTGACGCTGAGCGCAACGGACAAGGATTGATCACCGCAGTAAATGCCGGGTGGTGTTCGCGCAAGCGAAGCGCCGCCGGGCAAATAAAAAAGGCCCGAAAGGGCCTTTTTTATATCCTCGTTTTCCTGACGCGTTCCGCATAGACCGACAAGGTCTGCTTCAGCACGTCCAGCGTGACCGGTTTCGACAGACAGCTGTCCATGCCTGACTCCAGGCATCGCTGTTTCTCTTCCGCCAGCGCGTTCGCCGTGACGCCCACCACCGGCAACGTCAGGCCAAGCTGGCGGATACGTTGCGTCAGACGGTAGCCGTCCATGTTAGGCATGTTGACGTCACTGAGAACGATATCAATATGATTTTTACTCAGCACATTCAGCGCGTCCACACCGTCATTGGCCGTTTTGCACTGGTAGCCAAGCGACCCGAGCTGGTCTGCCAGCAGTCGGCGGTTAATCGGATGGTCATCCACGACCAGAATCATCATATCGTCATTCACTGACGCCAGACCTTCCGGTGACGGCAATTCACCGGCTCCGTCGTTCTCTTCCAGCTGCACTTTGTAGATGCGTGCCAGCAGGCTCAACAGCTCATGCGGCGTGGCGACACTGTGTACCCACTCTCCCGGCGCACGTTCAACCGGTATGCCAATGTGGCGACGACAGAAGAGTACCGTTCCTCTCCCCTGCCACGCCTGTTCCGGCATCTCGTCGGCGATCAGCACGTCATCCGCGTCCGGCGTCTGGTCTTCATAGCGGCACACCCTCACGCCGCTATGGGTAAGCAGCGCCGTCAGGTAATCATTCAGCGAAGCGTTATTCACCGCCAGCCAGCAGCGCTTATCGCTCAGCCCGTCAACCGTCGCTTTTGCCGGATACTGCGCCGAATAGAGCGGAATACGGATGGTGAACTGGCTACCCATGCCGGGCTCGGTATCCACCGAGATATCACCGTCCATCATGCTGACGAGCTTCTCACAAATCGCCAGCCCCAGACCGGTACCCTGGAAGTTACGCTGCACACCGGTGCCGACCTGGAAAAACGGGTCGAACAGGCGAACCACTTCTTTCGCCGGGATGCCTACACCCGTGTCACGGACGCGAATGCTCAGGTAATCCCCCGCCCGGCAGACGTGTAACACGATACAGCCAATATCGGTGAATTTGATGGCGTTGCTAAGTAGGTTAGAGATGACCTGCTGCAGGCGCATCGGATCGCCGTGCAGCGTCAGCGGCACATCCGGTTCAATAAAGCAGTAGAGACCCAGCTGTTTACGCACCACCAGCGGCAGATAGTTGGCGCTGATGTGGTTCATCACTTCACGCGGCGAAAACTCCCGCGGTTCGATTTTCAACTGCTCAGACTCAATTTTAGAGAAATCGAGAATATCGCTGATGATTTTCAGCAGCAGACTGGAGGAGTTGTTCATCGCCGTCACCAGCCTGTCGACCCCTTTCGGCAGCTCTTTCGTCTGCAACAGGTCGAGGTTACCGATAATCCCGTACAGTGGCGTACGCAGCTCGTGGCTGACGGTGGCAAGGAACATAGATTTCGACTGGCTGGCCTGCTCCGCCGCCTGCGCCATCTCCTGCAACGACTCCTCCATCTTCACGCGTGCGGAGACATCCACCAGCACGCAAATCGCCACGTTTTCATTACGATAGCGGGAGTGAACAAAGCTGATCTGCAGGTTGGTATGGGTGCTGGTGAGCACGTCGACAAAGTTTACTTGCTGACCGCAGATGATTTGCGTCAGCCTTTGACGATCCTCATGCGTCAGCATGTTCAGATAGTTGTGCGCCAGCTCGTTACTCAGGATGTTGGTCCCGTCCTGAGTACGCAGAATACAGATCCCCACCGGCGCCGAGGCGACTATCTTACGGTTAAACTGCTCGTGCTCTTCCAGACGCTGGGCGTCGCTTTCGGCGGGAATAAAGATTCTTCGCTCATACATGCGCGCCAGCGTAAACAGCGCCCCTCCCACCAGCAGGTTGAGCAGAATTGCATTCATAATCAGAATGCGTATCCGTTCCAGCACCATATCGACCGGCAGCGAGTAGACGATACTCAGCGACGACGGTGGCAGGCTTTTTTTCAGCACCAGCTCACGAAAGCCGGAGGTGTAACCAAACCACGAGCGTTCCTGCATCCAGTGCGGATCGACGTTCAAACGGTTATCCGGCCCGGCAAGCGAGATCAGCTGATGTCCGTTTTCATCCAGAATGGTCACACCCATCGGCAGGCTGCCTGGGGTGAAGAAGTTTTCCATGCGGATGGTCTGCTCAATGCCCAGCAGCGCCTGCAGGCGGTTACCGAGGTAAACCGGCGTCAGCGCGTAGAAATAGCCCACGCCCATGCGCGGCCCCTGGCTAATCCAGAAGATGTTATTCCCGCGCTCGTCCTGCGGCGCATTGCGATATTTCACAATACGCTCATGCAGGCTTTTCAGCGCATCATCACGCTCGACGGGCACGTCGCGCAGGCCGAAGTCAGCCATGCAGAGATTTTCGCTGCCAATCAGGAAGACGCGATTGAGATCGTAGGCGGCGGAAAAATTGTCGCGCCAGTAGCGCATAAACCAGGCGAGGGATTCCAGCGACCCGCGCCAGGTGTTGCTCATGGTGGAGCAGTCGGAGTCCGGGAACAGCGGCTGGAAGTCCGGCACTTCGGTTTTGTCATTACGCCCGCGAAGCGCCAGGATGCCGTTTTCCGCCGTCAGTCGGTTTTCGGCAATATACTTCAGCTCCTTCATTACATCAGATGTTCGCTGAATGTAACGCTGGGCCTGATCGGAGCTTAAATTAAACTCCTGGCGGATCTCCGCTTCTTTCTTGTGCAGCGCGTTGACGATGTAGAACACCGACAGCAGGACCACCAGCAACCAAAGCAGGAGCGCCAGCGCCCGGAACAGATAGCGAGAAACTTTCAGCGTGGTACGAAAGGAGACGAGGTATTTCAAAGGGGCGAGGCTCCGCCGTCGGGGTCAAAAGAATGTGGTTAAGGTAGCGGTAAACGCGGCTTGCCGCAACGTTCACTTGTCTGCTTACGTAAAAGAAAAGGGCCGGAATCCGGCCCTTTTTGCGTCAGGAGACATTACTCGTCAGCGTCATCCGCTGCATCATCGTCGGTGTCCGCTTCCGGCGCGATTTCATCGTCACCTTCCGCAACGCTACCGTCGATGGAATCGAGCTCTTCGTCATCCACCGGCTCAGCCACGCGCTGCAGACCCACCACGTTTTCATCTTCCGCAGTACGGATGAGGATAACGCCCTGGGTGTTACGACCCACCACGCTGATCTCAGATACGCGTGTACGCACCAGCGTACCGGCATCAGTGATCATCATGATCTGGTCGGCATCATCGACCTGTACCGCACCCACAACGGAACCGTTGCGCTCGGTAACCTTAATAGAGATAACGCCCTGCGTGCCACGTGATTTGGTCGGGTATTCGCTTTCCGCGGTACGTTTACCGTAACCGTTCTGGGTGACGGTCAGGATTGCACCCTCGCCGCGAGGAACGATCAGGGAAACAACGGAATCTTCACCCGCCAGTTTGATACCGCGTACACCGGTCGCTGTACGACCCATTGCGCGCACGGCGTTCTCTTTGAAGCGCACCACTTTGCCGGCCGCAGAGAACAGCATGACTTCATCAGAACCGGAGGTCAGATCCACACCGATCAGCTCGTCGCCTTCGTTCAGGTTCACCGCGATGATCCCGGCGGAACGTGGACGGCTGAACTCGGTCAGCGCGGTTTTCTTCACGGTACCGCTGGCGGTCGCCATAAAGACGTTCACGCCCTCTTCGTACTCGCGTACCGGCAGAATGGCGGTGATACGTTCGTTCGCTTCCAGCGGCAGCAGGTTGACGATTGGACGACCACGCGCGCCACGGCTCGCTTCAGGCAGCTGATAGACTTTCATCCAGTACAGACGGCCACGGCTGGAGAAGCAGAGGATCGTGTCGTGGGTGTTGGCCACCAGCAGACGGTCAATAAAGTCTTCTTCTTTAATACGTGCCGCAGACTTGCCCTTGCCGCCACGACGCTGTGCTTCGTAGTCGGTTAACGGCTGATACTTCACATAGCCCTGGTGAGACAGGGTGACCACCACATCTTCGCGGTTGATCAGATCTTCAATGTTGATATCAGAGCTGTTCGCGGTGATTTCGGTGCGGCGCTCGTCGCCAAACTGGTCGCGGACCAGCTCCAGCTCTTCGCGGATCACTTCCATCAGGCGCTCTGCGCTGCCCAGAATGTGCAGCAGCTCGGCAATTTGCTCCAGCAGCTCTTTGTATTCGTCGAGCAGTTTTTCATGCTCAAGGCCGGTCAGTTTCTGCAGACGCAGATCCAGAATCGCCTGGGCCTGTTGTTCAGTCAGGTAGTACTGACCGTCACGTACGCCGAACTCAGGTTCCAGCCACTCAGGACGCGCCGCGTCATCACCCGCACGCTCCAGCATCGCCGCCACGTTACCCAGATCCCACGGACGGGATACCAGCCCGGCTTTTGCTTCTGCCGGGGTTGGCGCACGACGGATCAGTTCAATGATCGGGTCGATGTTGGCCAGCGCAACCGCCAGCGCTTCAAGGATGTGTGCACGGTCGCGCGCTTTGCGCAGTTCAAAGATGGTACGGCGGGTCACCACTTCGCGGCGGTGACGCACGAACGCGCTCAGGATCTCTTTCAGGTTCATGATCTTCGGCTGACCATGGTGCAGTGCCACCATGTTGATACCGAAGGAGACCTGAAGCTGAGTCTGGGAGTACAGATTGTTCAGTACAACCTCACCCACCGCGTCGCGTTTGATCTCAATGACGATGCGCATACCGTCTTTGTCAGACTCGTCACGCAGCGCGCTGATGCCTTCAACACGTTTTTCTTTTACCAGCTCGGCGATTTTTTCAATCAGACGGGCTTTGTTCACCTGATACGGGATCTCGTGAACAATAATGGTTTCACGGCCGGTTTTAGCGTCCGCTTCCACTTCGGCGCGGGCACGGATGTAAATCTTGCCGCGACCGGTGCGGTACGCTTCTTCAATACCGCGACGACCGTTGATGATCGCCGCCGTCGGGAAGTCCGGGCCCGGGATGTGCTCCATCAGCCCTTCAATGCTGATGTCTTCATCTTCGATATAGGCCAGGCAGCCGTTGATCACTTCCGTGATGTTGTGCGGCGGAATGTTAGTTGCCATACCCACGGCGATACCGGACGAGCCGTTCACCAGCAGGTTAGGGATTTTCGTCGGCATGACGTCAGGGATTTTTTCCGTGCCGTCGTAGTTATCAACGAAATCAACCGTCTCTTTTTCCAGGTCGGCCATCAGCTCATGGGCAATCTTCGCCAGACGGATTTCCGTATAACGCATTGCCGCGGCGGAGTCGCCGTCGATAGAACCAAAGTTACCCTGACCATCTACCAGCATGTAACGCAGCGAGAATGGCTGCGCCATACGGACGATAGTGTCGTACACCGCGGAATCACCATGGGGATGGTATTTACCGATTACGTCACCAACGACACGGGCAGATTTTTTGTAGGCTTTATTCCAGTCATTGCCCAATACGTTCATGGCGTATAGTACGCGACGGTGTACCGGCTTCAGGCCATCGCGGACGTCCGGCAGCGCACGGCCAACAATGACCGACATCGCATAGTCCAGATAGGAGCTCTTCAGCTCTTCCTCGATGTTAACCGGTGTAATTTCTCTCGCAAGGTCGCTCATCTAACCGCTATCCCTCTACTGTATCCCGGATTCAAAGGTCGCAAATTATAACACAGCCGCGGTGATTGAGGTAAACCTATACGCTTTATTCATGGGGATTGCCTGATATACTCCTTTGTCTTGCTAAATAAGGAGTAAAAGCGCCCATGAATGCCGAAAAATCCCCGGTGGCTCACAACGTTGACCACGAAGAGATTGCCAAATTTGAAGCGGTGGCGTCCCGCTGGTGGGATCTCGAAGGTGAGTTCAAACCGCTGCATCGCATTAACCCGCTGCGTCTGGGCTATATCGCGGAGCGTTCCGGCGGCCTGTTCGGTAAGAAGGTGCTTGATGTCGGCTGCGGCGGCGGCATCCTGGCGGAGAGCATGGCGCGCGAAGGCGCGACGGTCACCGGTCTGGATATGGGCTTTGAACCCTTGCAGGTGGCCCGTCTCCATGCGCTGGAGTCAGGGATCCAGGTTGAATACGTGCAGGAAACCGTGGAAGAACACGCGGCAAAACATGCCCACCAGTATGATGTGGTGACCTGCATGGAGATGCTGGAACACGTTCCCGATCCGCAATCCGTGGTGAACGCCTGCGCAAAACTGGTGAAACCGGGCGGTCAGGTCTTCTTCTCAACCATCAACCGTAACGGTAAAGCCTGGCTGATGGCCGTCGTCGGCGCGGAATATGTGCTGCGCATGGTGCCAAAAGGCACGCACGACGTGAAGAAATTCATTAAGCCTGCTGAATTACTGAGCTGGGTTGATCGGACGTGGCTTAAAGAGCAGCACATTACCGGCCTGCACTACAATCCGCTGACCGATAAATTCAAACTCGCCCCGGGCGTGGATGTTAACTATATGTTGCATACAACCGCCAAAAACGACTAACGTCATTCGTTATTCTTATAAAGATTGCGCGACATCATGTTGCGCAATTCTGCCCTCCCGTTGAAGAAATCAGCACTCGATCAAATTTTGAATTTTTTTTCTTAATTATTGACATGTCGTCCAGGCCTTACGGTACGAGGACTTAGCCTTTTTTACCCTTTCACAACCTCAATTTAACGTCAAAATCAACCCTTGTGCTGAAAAGATTCGATACTAGAATACTCACCATATAG
>NZ_JTLF01000391.1:0-12612 GCF_000798855.1 Enterobacter sp. ZOR0014
CGTCGGTGTAGCTGTTGGCCTGGTTCAGCGTGCTCGCACTGGATGCATCGGTGTAGCTGTTGGCCTGTTTCAGCGTGCTGGCACTGGATGCGTCGGTGTATGTGTTGGCTGCGACCAGCGTTGCGGCTTCGCCTGCCTCACGGGCGGCCTGCTCTGCGGCTATTGCAGAATTGAGCTGGCCGACGTTGGTGGCATCGGTGTCTGCACTACCTGCTGCAACACTCGTGATCTGGCGCTCATTGCCAGAGCTGCCCACGGAAACCGAGTTATCCCGATCCGTTACAGAACCCGCACCGAGTGCTACGGAGTTATCTTTGTTCGCTATTGCACCCTCGCCCACAGATGTGGCGGAATCGGCAAGAGCCTTGCTTTGAGTACCTAAAGCAAGGCTGCCCGTACCCGTCGCTCCGGCCTGAAAACCGACGGCAACCGAATAGTCACCGCTGGATAAGCTGTTACCGCCGGTGGCGACAGAACCCACACCCGATGCCGATGACTGCGTACCTACTGCCACCGCGCCAGTGTTAGACGATTTTGCCTGAAAACCAAGTGCCGTCCCGTTTGTTACGGCTGATGCACTGCCACCGATTGCCGTGCTGGCTCCTCCTCCTGATGTGGATGCACCATTACCTAAGATGGTTGTTGCGGCGCTCTCAGTGGCCGCCTGTGACGTTGCCGGATAAATCGACAGCATGATTAATGCTGTTAATACTTTGAGTGAGGTTTTCATATTACTGTCCAAAGGAATTAAATAGAGGGCATAAAAAAAGGCGCTGATATGCGCCTTTTATCTGCAGTTAATCATTACCAGCCGCTCAGGCGGCCGAATTTAGAGATGATCTTATTGATTGTGCCTCTGTCAGCTGAGGGACACTGATTGAGCATTTTCTTCCTTGCGTCCGACGTGTGGTCGGGAAGAAAGCCGTGCTTGTTTTTCTTCTTAACTGACATGAACGCTTTATACATCGGGTCACATTCGGCGGGACTGCTGCCGTCAAGCTTTCCGGCCAGGCACAGCACGATCGCGCACGGATCGTTCGGGTCGGCTTTCTGGCCGTCGGCAGCGAACGCCGGGCAGGCGAGGGCGCACAGCAGCGCCGCCGTGATTACGGTATGCTTCATGATTCATTCCTCTGAGGGGATAAGGGCACTAACGCCCGGTGGTTGTTCAACGCCGGTGACGGTCTGAAGGTCTCAGACACCTACCGCCGTTATCGGTAGAAGATAATTTCCGACGTGTTGCAGGTCAGGCAGCCGGGGCGGGGACGATACTCAACGATCCCGTGATAGCCGCCATCACGTAACCATGTTTTGGCCGTAAAGTAGCGCTGGCCGTCCGGGGCGTTCACTACCGCCCGCGAGGCGTGCGCCACCGCGTACCACTGTGTGGCCGGGTAAACCCCGCCGGGTTCGAAGCGGGCAATCACCTGCGACCAGTGCCCCTCCGTTACCGACGAGGCCACGACCAGGCGGTTAGGTTCCCATACCGGCAGGGTGGCCGTTACCGGCTGCGCCGGTTGCGACCAGTCAACGGCCGCAGGCTCCGGCGGCGAGGAGCAGCCCGCCAGGAGGACGACCAGCGCCGTCAGGCCGGTCAGTTTAGGCAGCATCATTGAAACTCTCCTTCATGGCCTGCATGTGCAGGGGTTTAAAATAGACGTCGTTCATGCGGCGCACGTTGCCGTGAACGTCAACGCTCGCGATAACGTCAACGCAGTGCAGAACCTTGCGCAGCAGAACGTCAACCGGCATGCCTCGGCACGCCGGGTGCTCATAGCAACGGTCAATCAGCCCGGAGATACACTCACGCGGGCTACCCGCGTGAAGGGAGGACATAAACCCCTCGTGCCCGGACTCAATCAGCTTGAGGGCATCCCACGCCTCGCGCCCGCGGACTTCGGCAAGCAGCGGGCGGTCGGGGTTCATACGGTAGATGGCGCGCACCAGGCGATCGGAGGTGACGATCGCACCCTCCCCGGCGTCTGCCGGATAGAACAGGTGAACGTAGTTTTTCTGGCTGTAAAACTTCAGCTCCGGGTTGTCCTCGATAGTGATAAGGCGCAGCCAGTCCGGGATGTAGCGCAGCAGCATCTTCATGTAAGTGGTTTTTCCCGAACCGGTTTCCCCCACCACAAAGAGCGTTTTGCCGTACTCGACGCACTTTTCCATAAACAGCGGGATATTCCCGCTCTGATAGAGCGCGCTAAGCTCGTCGTCTCTGGATACCACCTTCTCAATACCCTTTACCCGATCATAAAAACCGTCATCGATGTACGACTGATGCGTGCGCTGGAAATAATCCGGCTTACGCAGGGTGATCGAGATGGTGTTGCGCTCACAGGCCGGGGGCACCACTATCTGGCAGCGTTCCCCGGTCGGCAGCGTGGCCGAGAGGATGGGCGAGGTATCATCAATGGTGTCGTTATTCCACACGGCCAGCGCCCTGGCAAAGGACGAGCACTGGCGCAGCGTCACCGGCGCGGCGTGCATTTCCCAGCGCCCGTTAATTTTTGTGTGGATCTCGCCGGGGCGGTTGATGGCGATCTCCGTCAGCCCCTCCCGGATCAGGTAGTCCCCGAACAGCAGATCGCGCAGGTGTGACAGCGCGACGTTGCCCTCTGACGGGGTATCAGTCAGGTTATCGTCCATCGTTTACCTCATGCGCAGTCTGTAGACGTCTGAAAAATCAATATCCGCCCCGGTGACAAGGCCAATCACATCCCCCTGGTTGAGGTACATCGTTGGCGGAATGTTGATGCTGTTTTCCAGCAGCGTTTTTGCCATTTCCGCCGTGGCCACGCGGGTATTCTCCGTATAGTCGGTGTTGCGATCCCTGCCCGGTGACGAGCCGGAGGCCGCTGCGGCAATGTCCTGTACCGAACCGAGCAGGAGGGTATTACCTATCCGCTCCAGCCAGTGATTGTCTATCCAGCCCGCGACGCCGTTCTCGCCCATCGCGCCCACGGCCTGGCTGTCAGCCATCGGAATCACCAGGCGTCCGGGTTCTGGCGTGCGCAGCTCGGTGATGGCGAGAAAAAGCCGCCCCTGCCCGTTTTTCAGCGTGCCGGTGCGGTACAGGCCGCGCGCTTCAGTCCCCGCCGGGATAAGGGTCACGGCATTGCTGGCGCTGTAAACGTCCTCGCTGATAAGACACTTGAAACGCCCGCCCACGTCCGAAACGAAGCGTTGCATCATCGCGCAGGGGATATGTCTGTCGGACGGAATATACAAATCCGGATCGAGACCGAGCCGCTTCACGCCGGTGATGCGCGCCAGCCCGTTATCCTGCGCCTGCCCTGCTGGCGTCGCAGAGCCCGGCGCGGACGCGCTGCCCGCTGACAGTGCGTTACTGCCTGTCGTGCGTTTAGGGGCGCTGGTTGTACTCACCGTGCCGCTTTCTGCCAGGGCGCTGACCTTGTCAAACGTTACGGGGGGCGGCGATGCGGGCGGCGGCGCGGCGGTATCGTCCGGTTCCGTCTTCTCCTGCCCGGCGCTGTCTGTCAGCTGCCCCAGTGGGTTCAGATCCCGTCCGATGTTCTGGCGTTCGCGGGCGGGGGAGGTGGTTTGCGTTTCCGGTTCACGGCTGGCGCGCGACGCGCTGCCGTCTCCCTTCAGTTTCCCCATCAGATAATCCCCGCCGGTGGCGATAATGACCAGCAACACCAGGCTGATAACGGCCAGCACGAGCGTGCGGCGGCTGCGTCGCTTCGCGTGCTGCACCACCTGCGGCTGTCCGGGCTGCACCGCGCCTGCGGCGGGTTTGTCGCCGTCAATCTCTGCCCGCGCCCGTTCGCGTGCTTCCGCCTCCAGTTCGGCGGCGGTTTTAATGTCTTCCTGTTCGTTCATCATTTGCTCTCCAGTTTCACGTCCGGTGAGACGGTGCTGCCGTTCGCCACTGTGACCTGTCCATAGCTGCCGTTTTCAATCCCCACGACCTGGCTGCCGTAGCGCAGCACAAAGCGCGGGGAAAGCGAGCGCAGCACCATCACCCGGTAGTTGCCCTCGGTGCTGAAGGTCGGGGTGATCACCTGTTCGCTGCCGCCGACGATAACCGTCGGCGACGGGATCAGCTTCTGCGGGGAAAAGCCGAGATAGGTAAACCGCCCGTCGTCATACGCAAAATCCGGGGTGATGGACGCCGAGCCTGCCGCCACGCGGCGGGTATAGTTCCAGTTACGCGGCGCGGTGGATTTCTTCAGGGCAAGCTGAATGCGCTCTTTTTCCTGCGCGGCCTGAAGCTCCTGCTGACGTGCGAGGCGGGCGGCGTCGTTCTGCCTGCGGGTATCGTCGGGATAGCTGAAGCGCACCACAAAGGCGAGGTTTCCCGCCTCGCGGTCGCTGTCGATCACGTTCAGCATCAGGCTGTAGTCGCGCTTAGTGGTGGTCACAAACAGGTTGGTCTGCCAGTCCTGCTGTGTGGGGGTGAAAATCTTCTGGACGGTTTTGCCGTCCGCATCCGTGACCGGCTGCTTCACCGGCGCGGGGCTAATCCCCACGCGGTTACGGTCGGGCGTGATCGTCCAGCCCTGCGGAAAACCGGCCGTGGCGGTGATCACCTCCTCGTCGGCGTCAAAAACCAGCGTCGTGATGTAGCCCGCCCGCGTGTTGATAACCGTCGTGTTCTGGCTGTTGTAGGGGATGTTCTGCATGCGGCTGTCATAGGCGCTGCCGCGCGGTGTCGCCGCACCCCATGCTGACGCGGCAGTCAGCAGGAGGGCACACATCAGCACTTTATTCATCGCTTTTCTCCTTAAACCGCTGATAACTGGTGACCGTGAAGCCGAACGGGTTCACCTCGCGCTCGGAGGCCGTCATTTTCTTCTGGGGGAAATAGCGGTAGGTCATGCGAATCGTCCAGTAATCGTGCGTCTCGGTGTTGTCCTTGACCTTTCGAATGATGCGCTTGATGCGCATCAGCTCCACCATGCTGGAGCCGGTGCCCGCTGAGGGCACGTTGGAGAGGATTTCCACCGTGACAACATAGGCCGCCTTCTGAAACACGGCGTCCGGGGCGTCGGGGCTGTCAAACCAGTCGAGGTATTCCTTGTTGACCGCGTCGCTGTTGAACATCTGCGTTTCCCTGTAGTCCTGCTGAAGGGCGAAATAGTTGTACCCCTCGCGGCGCTTCACATAGCTTGCGGACTGCGACAGATTGAGCACCTCGGAGGTGTCCAGCTTGTCCTCGCCGACGGTGGTGACGCGCTCGATGCGCCCGGTCTGACGGTCGAGCGTGTACAGCTCTACGGTGGTGGTTTTGAGCGGCAGAAGCAGGATAAGGGCGGAAAGGGCGCAGACGAGCAGCAGCCCGGCGAGCGCCGCCACGATCCAGCCCGCCTTTTTCATGCGCAGATCCCGCTCAAGAATGGCGTTCTCAAACGAGCGCGAGTCGCTCAGGGCTTTGGCGGTAAGTTCAGACATGAGGGGTTAACTCCTGAATAATGGCCGGGGAATTGACCGGCTCGGGATTGCCCGACACGGGCGGAAGTGAGGTATTTCGCTGTGCGCAGCCTGCAAGCAGGCACAGCATCAGCAGCGTGATGCCGTATTTCATGGTGATTTCCTGTTATGAAAGACGTGACGAAGCCGCAGGACGCCGTTGCGGCGTCCCGCCGGATTCAGTCATGCGGGGTTATCGTTGATAGCGTTCCTGCATCCTCTGAACGGCGGCGCGGCTGCGGCTGCGCGCATCGCCGGAGGTGCGGGAGGCGGTGGAGGCCGTTGCGCTGCCGGTGCTGTTCAGGTTCTGTGAGGCTTTATCTCCCACGCTACCCGCTGTGTTGGAGACGATTTTCTGACCTGATCCTATTCCCGATGCTGCGAGTGCCTGCGCGGCACCCTGCGCGGATGCCCCTGCGAGCGCCTCGGCGAGTTTCCAGGTCAGCACCATCACGGCAGCGGCACCCGCCGTGCCGAGGAAGACCTGAACGGCTAGGGTCAGGTAGTTGGCCTCTGATGCGTTTGTGGCACCCGCGAGAATGTAGTCCAGGTAATCCATGACCACCGTCAGGGCGATGCCGCTGAACAGGGAGGTAAGGATGCAGCCCAGAATAATTCTGAGCCAGTTGCTGAACATATCCCGGAACCACGACCACATCAGGCAGTAGATAAAGATCGGCGCGGTTGCCAGCATCAGCAGCATCACCAGTTCGGCGATCAGGTTAATGATGGCCGTGATGCCAACCAGTAACATCACGCCTGCCCAGACCAGAAACTGCGCCAGAGTGCCTTTTATAGCGACATAAGTTGAAGCATCATAAGCGTAAAGAGTTTCTCCCAAGGCTTGTGCCTTTTCCCAGACCGTATCCAGCCGTGCCCAGATTGACGCGTCGCCGCTGAAGGCGTCCCGCAGGCCGGTGATGGCATCCGAAACCAGATCGAGATAGCCTCCGGCGTTGGTGACGAAAATCATGATGATGAGCATCCGGCTCACGTCCCAGACGATCTCCTCGAAGGGGCGGACTAGCTTGCCTGCCATCGTCTGATAGGCGCGCCACGTGATGTACAGCGAGAGCACCGCGACGGAGAACAGATGCGCCATCCATCCCCCCGTCGTGGCGGCCACGCCGTTCAGTACGCTGTCAAATCCCTCCATGATGTGGCTGTTTAATCCGACGAATATTCCACTCACAGTGTGTTCTCCAGCATGTATTTATAATTGCAGGCGTTTTTTATTAAATCGCTCTGAAATCTCTCTAATACTCGCATCGACATCAGGTTTTCCTCGTTCTCTTTGGGATGCTGTATGTGCATTGACGCAATCAGGTGCCTGCCATGTTTGAGTATTTAGACATTCTTCATATTTTTTGAGCATGTCGTCATGATGTGCCGTATACCACTCCACGGAGGTTCTATCCTCGCAGCCGGTCAGCGCGGCCACGGAGGCCAGTACAATAAAGGTCAGTGTCTTCAGTTTCATGGGGTCACCTGTCAGTTAAGGTCTGCGATAGGAGCGGTGCGCATCTGCTCGGCCTGCGCCTTGCGGCGCTGTTCGGCAAGCAGCTGGTTGCGCATTTCGCTTTGTTTGACGGACATTTCCCACTGTGAGGTCAGCGCGTTCAGCTGGATGCTTCGCGCGGCCACCACGTTCGCCAGATCCTGCGATTCCTTGCTGTCCTTCGCATTCTCAATGCGACCGGCGAGATCGGTAATATCGCGCAGCGTGTCGTCAATTTTTTCCTGAATATCCGAGGTGTCCTCGACGGACACCGCCTGATTCAGGAGCATCTGCTTGCAGCTGTCCCGGTACGCCTCGCTGGCGTTCTCAGGGCAGCTGTCGAACAGCTTGTATTTGTCATACAACCTGTTCAGTTCTCCAGCATACGACCCGCCGGAGTTCGTCAACAGGTCGTTTAACGAAATCCCCCTGTTTTTCAGATTTTTAATGTCAGTTGTCAGACTTTTCGCCTGGTTCAGGAATGCCCGCACGTCCCGAATACCGGTGGCCGCCGCTAGCTGTTCCTTATAAGCGTTCATCTGCGCCTGGTAATGTTCGACGGTCTGCTGCCACTGCTGGAGCTTTTCAGCCCACTGCTTCATATCGTTAGCGTTGGCAACTTCATCAAACACGGGAATACCGGCCTGAGCCGGGGTGTGAAAGAGACATAAGGCGACGCTCAGCGCCGCCAGGGTTGTTTTCAGCTTCATGGTGTTATCCTCTTGTGATTAAACGGCACGCCTCAGCATTTCGTCTTTCCAGTCTTCCGGCTGCATTCCCTCCTGCCAGATTTCGTCGAAAATTTTCAGGTTATCCGCACTGGCACTGAGCAGCTTCGTGTAGCGCCCCAGTCCGGACAGGTCGAGGGTGATTTGCGCGATATACGGGCGCACGTCACCGCGCCGCAGCGGAGATTTCATGATCACCATCTGGCGGGCATAGGGGTCGAGCGTGGTGACAATATCGAAGACCGGTTTCGGCACCCGCAGCATGTCCACGTAGTCGTACTCCTTCGCCTGCTGGTTCGCCATGAAGATGCGGGTACTACACTGCTCGATAATGGCCGCCGAGATCTCGTGCTTGCACATCTCCTCCGGCGACTGCGTGGCCGGGAAGAAAATGCCGTTGAGCTTTCGAATAACCTTCAGCATGTCGAGGGCGAATTTTGAAAACTCCGGGTCCTGAAGCCATTTCCAGAATTCATCCATGAAAATGACCAGGCGGCGGCCATCGAGGAGGCTGGTCACGCGGTAGAGCAGGTAGTAGGTGAGCGGACTGCGCACGTCCTTGTCGTCCAGGAACTCCGTTCCGTCGATGCCGAAATTATCAATGTTGTCGATATCAAAGGTGTCCACGTCGTTATCAAACACCCAGCCAAATTCTCCGCCCTGCGCCCACTGCTGGAGACGGATGCGCAGCCCGTTTATCCGCGCGTCCTTCGTCGGGGCTTCGTGCAGCACTTCCAGAATCCGGGTGATACCGTTGCGGCGCAGCTCCGGCGGGTAGTCCAGCATGATGGTATCTACCGCCTCGCTGAGACGCTCCTCGTCACGCGGGTCAAGCGGTTTGCCGTCGCGCGTGCAAATCATACGCATCAGCTTCTTGAGGAAGTTGCGATTACGCTTCGTCGGGGAGAGCGAAAAGGGGTTAAGGCCGGTTTTCTCGCCTGAATGGAAACGGAAGTACGAGCCGCCCTGGAGGCGTATCGACATTTCCGCCGAACGGTCTTTATCAAAGACCACTGAGGTGAAGCGCTTTTTCGTCGCCCCCGGCGCAAACGACTCAGGACGCCGGTATTTCTGCATCAGGTGCTGAAACATCATCAGCAGGGTCGATTTACCCGTCCCGGTGCTGCCGAGCAGCATACAGTTGCCCGGCGGCTTCTCGCCGAACTCGTCCACGTCTGCCTGGCTGTTGTGAAGACTGACGTACTGACAGCCCCCGGACGGGGTCGGCACCACGGCAATCGCCTCTCCCCAGGCATTCCCGTCCCGCTTGTGCGGGTGGAAGTTGTGAAACGACACCATTTCGGCGTAGTTGAGGCTGCTCACCGGCACCAGACGCGGGCGCATGTCATACACGCCAGGCAACTGCGCGAGGTAGGTCGCCGTCAGCGACTCGCGGGACAGGGTCATGATGAATCCCAAATCCTTCAGCGTATCAGCCAGGGTGTTGGTGTCCTGGATAACCTGCTCGCTGGTCGGGGCGCGGATGATCAGCGTCTGGTGATACCTGCCGAACGAGATAATGCCGGACTGAAGCATGTCGCGGGCAACCTTCAGATCTTCCTGCTGGGACACCGCATCGTCCTCGGCTGACTTCAGACGCTTCTCGATCGTGCGGATGCAGCCGCGCGCTTCATCTTTGCCCATGCAGGTATAGGACTGCGTCAGCACGTACCGGCAGCGGGCATACAGGAGCGAGTCATACAGCCCGGTGACGGTTTCAGTGCCGTAATCCTTGATTTCCAGCCCGCGAAAGTAGCTCTGGCCGTCGATGTGGCTGACCTGGCCAATGTCGGTGGAGGGGAAGATGTCTGTGCCGCCGAGCACGTCATAGAACGGGGTGCGCGTGACCCGGACTTTCTGCCACCTGCCAGTGATAAGGTAGTTGTAAAAGGCGAGCTGAGAGGAGAACACCCTGCCGTTCTCCTCATACGTGCCGAGCGGCCGCGCCGAGTAGCGCGACAGCGCCGTGCCGATCGATTCCTGGTACTCCAGCATCACCTGCAGTGCGTTGTCGAGGAGGGTTTTGCGTTCGCCCAGAGACTTCTGCTTCATGGCTGCCCGCTCGATGCCGGTGTGCGGATTGAAGCAGGCGGTGAAGAAGAGGCGGCGGCGGTAGAACGGTTTGTCTTTCCGCGAGGCGTAGAACAAGCGCGCTATCTCGTCTGAAAACGCAATCCCGGACTGACACTCAAGCGAGTCGGTAAATTCGTCGCTCACTAGGTGGGTATAAAAGGTAAAGGGCAGCCCCTCAAAGGAGCGGATAACGTTGTTGAGCTGCATGTCCAGGGTGGCGAGGTAATGCTCGTCCTCGCATTCAAAAATGGTGCCGCCGATCTCCCAGGTGCTGACAAAGTCACCTTTTTTGTTCTTCACCACCTGCTCGTGCAGGTGGGAAGACCAGGGGAGATAGCGGGACAGCGGGATACTCTCGTTGAGCCGCATATGTTTTATAAACTCCGTAACGTCAATGGCGTCGTACTGGTTTGCGACAAGCGCCTTTGTCCCGAAATGCCGGGTTGCCGCGCGGTTGCCGCGCGTTTTAAACGCCAGCAACTTCAGGTCAAAGAAATGAATGTCCTCTTTTGCCAGGCGTCTCAGCTCGATAAAGGCAGGAATGAGCAGCAGGAGAAGCCAGTAAAAGCGTGACCAGACGGCCGCCAGGGTAAGGATGCACAGGGTGAACAGCAGGGGGACAAGCGGGACCCCCCACAGCGCCGCCGGTCGGGTCAGCGCCTTGTTGAGGATGGTCATGCTGCCTCCTTAGGCCGAGAAGTAGGCACCGAACCCGGACGCCCCGGCGAGCAGGACGCCCGCCCAGAACACGCGCTGGAGATCGTGCCAGGCCTTTCCGTCAACCAGCATCTTGTAGGCGATAAAGGCCACCGCACAGCTAATGGTGACGACCGACATACTGGTGAGGCCGATGAATACCCAGTTAATGGCGTCGCTGCCCTTCTGAAATGCCTGGTCGGCGCTGGCCGCCAGTGCAGGAACGGTAGGCAGGGCGAGGAGAGAGGCCATCAGGCGGGTTGCGGCGTTTTTGATGGTACGAAAAGTCATGATTTTTCCTTAATCAGAAGACACAGCGAGGCCGCCGCGCACGACGTGTGGCGGATAAGCGGGGACGCTGGTCAGTGTGGTGTCGGGTGCCGGTATAACGCCACGTATGACGCTGTCCGGGTAAACGGTGTTGTCGGACGGGACGGCGGGCGCTTTCTCGGATGCGGGAGAGATTGCCTGCCGTTCTGCCCGCGTTGAGGGCACAACGTAGCCAATACGCTGTACGTAGCTTGTGTTGCCGAACGCGCTTTCCGGGCGCTGACCGGTTTCAAAGTTGCCGGAGTAATAGCAGCTCAGAGCGCGCTGTAAGGTGCCTCCTCGTTGATAACAGTCGGTGATGATTTTCGCGGCAACACTCATGTTGTCGCACGGATTTAACATGGATTCGGCGCTGACGCCGAACTGCGGGAAATTAGTGCTGGTTATCTGCATCAGTCCCACCGAATAACGGTGTTTCTTCTGCTTAATGTCCTCCACAATTTTTAACGCCTCGTCTTTCGACGTTGGCAGATGAGAAATAACGCGGCTCCTGCCGCCCTTTACCGGAACAATTTCAGCAATGGCATACGGATTTAAGCCAGATTCGGTACGGGTAATGTCGTGAATGGTATCGGGGTGAACGGCGGGGGCACACTGCATGGCGAGCTGGAACAGCGCGGCAGTGGTTAACATAGTAAACCTTCAGCGAATTTTCATTTCACCATGGAACTTTTTAGTTTCGATGTTATAGATAACTTCGTTACCTTCGACCTAAGAAAGAATTGACCTTGTGTTCAGTTTCTAAGTCGTAGATGCATTGTTCTTTCTATAGAGTAAAATATCACCATTTGCATAGTCTTTATTGATATCAAGAATATACTTCCCTTGGGTGTCAATAAGAGCTACTCCAATTTTAATTAAGATTGGTCTGTCTATGTTTTTAAATGAATATACAATATGCGTATGTTCTATATTTTCGTCTTCATTCAACATGTTTTTTCCGGTCATTAAGCTGTTGAGTAATTAAATCAATTCGTTTTAGCTTATTCGCAATCAGAACCGAGGATTTAGAGTTTTTCTTACCCTGTTCTTTTTGAGTAATAATAGCAATTTCCATTCTCAGACACGCGCGCTCAATCAGCAACTCTCTCGTGTGCTCTGGTAGCTCTTTTGTGGTCCAGCTCGAGTTGATGGCTGATGAAATGCGATCTCTGCGACAACTTAGACGCTTGTCACCGGCCATTATCGCAAACTTATTGTTTTTCAGGGCTTTTATACGAACCTTTTGCATAGTCATATCTACTTCTCCATTGCATGAGTAATCCGTCGGAGTTTGGGAGCACAAGAAAGGCTTGGATCAGACGGCTTAACGATGCAGAGGAAGGCTAAGAAGATGCGGGCACACCATTAATCTCCTCTAGACGCGGGGCACGGCTGGTCTGCTGTCAGGTTCTAGAGAGCTAACGCGTGTGTTGCGTGCGTGTATCACACACCCATTGTTGAAATAATTTAAACAAATGATATTTAGTTGATATTATTTTACCGACATGGGCGTGCGATATCCATATGATTGCCGGAAGCAAATCACAGGTTAAGATGATGGTTCCCAAACGTTTAAGAGCAGCACGACATAGAGCTGGTTTGTCTCAGGAGAAATTCCTGCAGTTAACTAACGTGGAAGCTGTCAGTGATAAATCGCAGATTTCAAATTACGAATCAGGTCGACACTCACCGCCTTTTGAATTTGTGGTGCAGATTGCTAAGGCGCTGAACTATCCAGAAGCCTATTTTTATACGGTGGATGATGATTTTGCAGAGCAAATCCTGTTGATACACAGGAACAAAAATAACCCTGATTTCAATCCATATTTTAAACCTTTAAAAGAAGCGCTTGATGCTGTTAATGCTTTA
>NZ_JTLF01000078.1:0-23516 GCF_000798855.1 Enterobacter sp. ZOR0014
GTGGCGGAATTGGTAGACGCGCTAGCTTCAGGTGTTAGTGTCCTTACGGATGTGGGGGTTCGAGTCCCCCCCCTCGCACCAATTATCTTGCATCCCTTCTGTTGTACCTCTTATTTTCCCTGTTATTTCAAACTCATCAGTATTACCAGAATTCCACCGATCAGTGCCATACCGGATGGCAGTAAAACAAAGTGACGTAGTTGCTTATGCCAGATCATGCATGAAGTCACCAGCAATCCCGACACAAGAATGGTCTTCCAGACATCAATGGAGAGATCGGCGAACATCAAACCGCCAAGCACGACGCCCGGCAGCAGTACCCCCCATGCACTTCCCAGCACCCTGTTCAACATGCATCGCCCTTTCATAACGATAATGATAAACAATATCATATGATAAAGATTATCATTTGTCAGCGCAGACAATCAAAAAAGTTCGACCTTTACCGCTATGTAGAATGACAGGAATAGCCTAAGGTGATAAATTGCTCACCTGTTAACTACACATAAAGTTTTTCTTATAATTACTCTTTGAGTTTTTTGCATATTTTGTTGCGAAACAACGCCTATTTATCTGTTTTAATTAAATTTTAATAAAAACGCACGACTATGACATCACAATCCTGGCGGTCTTTGGTTCAACGAAAATATCAATTATCGTTACGTTTATTTTTATTTCTGAATGCAACCTCAGCGGTGTTCTCGGTAACAAATCCGCTCTATTCCGTGCGCGTGTTTTCCGCCCCGCTGATTGCTATTTTTTCCATCAGCACCGGCCTGTTCGTCTGGCACTGGAAAAAGTGTGCGCGAAAGATAAATATTCCTGTGGTTTCAGGGATCTTCGGTATTTTGTGGGCATGGCAAATTGATTCGAAATTTTCGCTAATTACCCATAACCAGGCGACGTATTTGTTAATCGCCCTATTAACGGTGCTTTTTATCGGAACGCTGGCATTCGCCAGTAATATCAAAGCATTTACTCTGCATTCACTCCCCGCGTTTATTGTCTGTCTGTGGTTAAGCGATCCAGAGATGTGGCTGAGAATGACCTATTCTTTCGCACTTCCTGTGGTGGCCATCGCTATTCATAACATTTTGCAAAGACGCAACGATCGCTTTGCGCAGGAACTGCTTTCCCGGCTGCTGGAAGAACGGGAGACCCTTACCGATCTCAGTATGATGGATCCGCTTACCGGCCTCTATAATCGGCGCGGCCTTCAGAGCCGCCTGGAGAACCTGCCAGCGGTGGAAAACGGTGAACACTTTGTTCTGCTGATGGATATCGACCACTTCAAAGCCTATAACGACCACTACGGCCATATGATGGGTGACCAGGCCCTGAAACGTGTTTCTGCAGCAATCCGCGACGCCGTGCGTTCGCGTGACATTGTGGCGCGTTTCGGCGGGGAAGAGTTTATGGTGCTGCTGACGAATATTTCACTTGAACACGCCCGTCATACGGCAGAGCGGATCCGGCAAAAAGTCTACGATTTGAAAATCCCGCATCTCTTCAACGAAAGCGTCGCCACCAATGTCACCATCAGCATCGGTATTGCCATTTTTGAAAATGAAGATGTCGAAGGCGCGCTGGAGAGAGCAGACAGAGCGCTCTATGAAGCAAAGCATCTGGGGCGTAACAACATTCTTCTGAGCGAAGAGCTGCAAACCGCGTAGACGAGTCGGCGTTGAATCAGGACAAAAGTCTTGCCATTGGTATAAGCAATAGTTAGGATTGGCAATCATTATCATTTAGATTCCTATCTCAACTATGGCTACGCATACCGCACACATTGTTGAACCCCTTCTCTGGCGAGCGCCCCTCACCAACGGGAATGCGTCGCTTGCGGATGCCATACGGGATAAGATTGCGGAAACACGCGCTCACCTGCTGGACTTTATCCGGCTTGATGAAGCGCCCCCGCACCACGCCATGACCCTCGCGGAGTGGCGACAACCCTCTACGCTGCAGTCGCTGCTTGCCACCTATTCCGACCATATCTATCGCAATCAGCCAGCCCTGACGCGAGAAAATAAGCCTTTGCTTTCCCTGTGGGCGCAATGGTATATCGGGCTGATGGTGCCTCCGCTCATGCTGGCGGTGTTAACCCAGAAAAGCATGCTGGCGCTCTCCCCGGAACATTTCCATGTCGAGTTCCACGAAACCGGTCGAGCGGCCTGTTTCTGGATCGATCTGCACGAGGACCTGAACGCGGCGCCACTCTCTGCCCAGGAACGACTGGAGCAACTTGTCATTCAGGCCTTGATCCCGGTGGTGGATGCGCTTGAAGCGACGGGGGAGATCAACGGAAAGCTTATCTGGAGTAATACCGGATATTTAATCCACTGGTATTTAACGGAAATGAAACCGCTGCTTGGTGATGAGAACGTTGATGCACTGCGTCAGTCCTGTTTCTTTGCAAAACAGCTTTCAGACGGCCGCGATAACCCGCTCTTTCGTACCGTTGTACTCCGTGACGGATTCCTGGTGCGCCGCACCTGCTGCCAGCGCTATCGCCTGCCGGACGTTAAGCAGTGCGGGGATTGTACGCTGAAGTAATTGGGTGCGGCCTGATGCCCTCACCCTGCCCCTCTCCCACGGGGAGAGGGAACAAACATTAAAAACGGCAACCTGAAAGTTGCCGTTTTGCTTTTACCTAGGCCACCTGCTGATTATCCTCTTCCGCATTACGCTGCGCTTCTTCAGCTTCCTGCTCCAGCAGTTGTTTCTCGTAAACTTTAAAGAACGGGTAGTAGATGATGGCCGATACGCAGGCCAGAACGACAACCAGAATAGCTGCACGGAAATCCCAGCCCAGGGCCCATGCTGCGCCTATCGGCGCCGGTGCTGTCCAGGGTACGACGGAAATGACGCGGCCAATCAAATCAAAGGTCATCGCGGCCCAGGCCAGGACGGCGTTAACCATGGGGGCCAGCAGGAACGGTATAAAGAACACCGGATTCATCACAATCGGCGTGCCGAAGATAACGGGTTCGTTGATGTTAAAGAAGCTGGGCACCACGCTCAAACGCCCGATAGAACGTAAATGCGCCGAGCGGCTACGCAGATAGCAAATCACCAGCCCCATCGTCGCGCCCGACCCACCGATCACGATGAAGAACGTCCAGAAGGCTTCCATAAAAATATGTGGCAAAGGCTGACCGGCGGCCAGTGCGGTCTGGTTGGCCCCAAGGTTTGTCAGCCAGAACATCTGCAGCATCCCGGAGACAATGGCCGCGCCGTGGATCCCGGCGAACCACAGCAAATGCCCAATCAGTACCGCCAGCAGAATCGCAGGCAGTGAGTCTGCCGCGGAAACCAGGGGTTTAAAGATCGACATAATCGCCTGCGGGATCAGCATGTCAAACTGAGACTGAATCACCAGGCTCAGCGGATAGAGCGTTAACACCACCACCAGCACCGGGATCAGCAGGTCAAAGGAGTTTTTGATCATCGGCGGTACCTGGTCTGGCAGGCGAATACCGATGTTATGCGCCTTGAGGAAACGCATCATCTCAACGCAGTAAATCGCGACCATAATGGCGGTGAAAATACCGGTTCCACCGAGGCTATCGACAGGAAGTGTGCCTTTGGTTTTCGGTGCCGCGACCAGCAAAAATGCCATGAGCGACAGCATGGCACACATAAACGGATCGAGCTGGTGCGTTTTGACATAGTGTTTGCCCAGGTTATAGGCAATGGCCGCACAGATATAAATGGACATAATCCCCATCGTCATATCAAACGGCGTGAGGATCTGGCCTTCAAATTGTTTCGCCATATCCAGCCAGGCGCGTGCGAAACCCCAGGTGGTATCAGGCGAAAACGGCGGGTAAGCGAACACTAATAAAAATGAACCCACAATCATAAACGGCATCGCGGAGATGAAGCCATCACGGATAGCCATCACATGACGTTGAGAAGAGATGCGCCCGGCAATCGGGCTAACGTAATTTTCAACGAAACGGAATATCAGATTAAACGCAGCATGGTTGGCAGACATGGCAGCTCTCCTGTCAGACGTTTATAACGGACGCGCTCGCGCCGCACGTTGTTCCATAACTCAGCTTCACAACCTTGCTGGCTTGTGTACCCGCGGTACTGCTCAGACGAAATGGTTTCATAATTGGCTCTTATTATTGGATATAGGGGACGTTACATACTCAGTATTAATCTACGCATCACGCTCTGCAACCGGTTACTGTAACCGGTTTCTGTGATTGTGAAGGGGATCCAGAAATCAGCCATCCGGGATATTTGTTACTTAAGAGATATTTACAGAGCATAAATTCTTATGACAGATTACGCAGGTTATTTGTCAGGAGGAAATAATGAGTTTGCAGTCCGTACAGCAGTTTTTTGCCGACAACGCGCCGGAGATAGAGGTTATAGAACTTAGCCAGAGTACGGCTACCGTTGCGCTGGCTGCTGCCGCCCATCGTGTGGAACCGGGACAAATCGCCAAAACCTTATCTTTGAAGATTAAAAATGAGGTGATACTGGTCGTTGCGAAGGGTGATGCGCGTCTGGATAACAAAAAACTGAAAGACACCTTTGGCGCAAAAGCGCGCATGCTCAGCAGTGATGAAGTGGTCACCGTGACGGGCCATCCCGTTGGCGGCGTCTGCCCGTTCGGGCTGGAAAACCCGCTCGCGGTTTACTGTGATATCTCTCTAAAACAGTACGCGGAAGTGCTTCCTGCCGCTGGCGCAATCCATAGTGCTGTGCGTATTTCTCCGGACAGAATGGCAGAGCTGACATCCGCAAAGTGGGTCGATGTGTGCATCTGATTGATGCGCCAGAAGATCTCTGGCGCAAAAGGCAGGTTACAAAAATGTCGGTTTGTTTAACCCCACACTACGCGTTTCTCTTACCGGCAAATGCGTAAGAATATCCGCGGCATCGAGCAACCCGACGTCAGAATTCACCCCCAGCTTCACCATCGCATTAAACTTATGTGCGCGGATAGTCTTGATATTGCGCTTAAGCTGCGCCGCGATTTCTGGGATGGAATAGCCGCACGACATATAACGCAATATTGCCCTCTCCGTCGGGCTTAACATCCGGTTCTGGCTGCAGTACCAATGATTAAGCATATTGTCATTTATGCGCAGCGTTTCGCTCAACAGCACCATGAATTCTTTCCGCAGGTGTTCAAGCGTCACTGATTTACTGACCACACCGTGAAGGCGAGAAGGGGAAAGATGGCTAATCAGCCGCGCCTCCATCTCATCAGATACCAGTATAATGCGTTGAATATGGCTATGCGTAAACGCGAGATCCCTCAGGTGCGCCAGGCAGTTGCGACGTGCTTCTCGCGCATCGGAAAGGGAATAGATCAGCGAGAAAAAATTAACGTGATAAAGCGCCTTCTTAAAGCCATCGAAATCATTGAACAGGTGCAGCTGATATTGACTGAGTTCGGACTGCGCAAAAAGATGCTGCAGCCCAATGGCACTCATCGTGCAATTTTCGATGATGGCGATATGTCGTGTTGAATCGGTTTTTTCCATTCCTCGAACTCTCCATAGGCTGACATGAGATTCAGCTCTCTCATTCCCTGTGTACTGTTGATCCAGGCGTACATATCGGCATTACTCCGTAATGACAGCCTTCGCATCGCACTGTTTTTCTGCGCACTGATCGTTTTATTGCTCTTCTTAAGCAACGTAGCGATTTGGTTAATCCCCCACCCTTTACCTAACAGACGAAGTACCTTGCGCTCAGAATTTGTAAGCGCAATGACGTGTTCGTCTTCCTCTTCGCCTTCCTGAGATTCGGGAGTTAATAACGTCTGGCTAATCCGCTCTGCACGTTCACTTCCTGCCCGGATAGCGTTCACGACACCTTCGATAGGTTCCATATCAGAAAGCAACGTGGTTTCCGGGCGCATAAGCAGCTCAACGGCAATAGGATAAAATGGCCGGGAAACCAAAAAGATCCAGTGGATATCCCTGTACTGATTCAATAAGCGGTAATACTCTTCGAGCGCACCCCGCGGGTTCCTGTATTCGCCTGAAACATCGGCAATAATCACATCTGCGCGGCGTAACTGAAGCAGGGTCAACTCCTGCAGTGAGCGGCAATAGGTCAATTCAAAATCGGGAAAATGACGTGTCACCACATCCCCTAACCCATTTTGCATTACGGGTATCCGGCTAATGACAACGCCATGCTTACCGTGCAATGACAACATAGACCCTCCGTGTCCATTTTCATTTGATAAGTAACGTTAAAACGCATCAAGTTATACGTATTTTCGTCCCTGAGTGTAAAACTGATTAATACAAGCAGAAGATGAGAAATGTTTTAAGTTTAAGAAATGCCTAAAACTGCACTAATATCTCACAAAGCGACAATAAATTTAATTCGACAATCATTAAAATATCGACAATATAAAATTAGAATAACTAAATACAAATATTCTATATTTCCAAACCAATAATTCACCGAATTGATAAATTGATCCCAACGTCTTTCGTCAGCCAGGCTGCAACTGTTTGCATAAACCTTGATCTGACCCACAGCAACTGCCACTGCATTTTGTGCTAAAAGTAGGCACTACGGGCCACGCGGCTACTCTTCACCTTCTCTTCAGGACACGACATGCAGGCAGAACGGTCAACGCAGCGTGCTATCACGCGGCTCTGTATTCAGTGCGGTCTTTTTCTGCTCCAGCACGGCGCGGAAAGCGCGCTGGTTGAGGAACTTTCAACCCGGCTGGGGCTGGCGCTGGGGATGGACAGCGTGGAAAGCGCCATCTCTTCCAACGCCATTGTGCTGACCACGATCAAGGACGGTCAGTGCCTGACCTCCACCCGTAAAAACCAGGACCGTGGCATTAACATGCACGTTGTGACCGAAGTGCAGCATATCGTCATCCTTGCGGAGCATAAGCTTCTCGATCTCAAAGAGATTGAAAAACGGTTCAACCAAATCAAACCTTTACGTTATCCGCGCTGGCTTGTCGTGCTGATGGTCGGGCTCTCATGCGCCTGTTTCTGTAAGCTCAATAAAGGCGGCTGGGATGGCGCACTGGTTACCTTTTTCGCCAGTAGTATCGCCATGTATGTACGCCAGTTGCTGACCCATCGGCAGTTGCACCCGCAAATTAACTTCTGCATTACCGCGTTTGTCGCCACTACCGTTTCAGGCCTGCTGCTGCGCCTGCCGCAGCTTGCCAACACCCCGACGATTGCCATGGCGGCCAGCGTGCTTTTGCTGGTGCCGGGCTTTCCGTTAATCAACGCCGTCGCCGATATGTTTAAAGGGCACATTAATACCGGTCTGGCACGCTGGGCCATCGCCAGCCTGCTGACGCTGGCAACCTGTATCGGCGTGGTCATGGCTATGACTCTCTGGGGGTTACGCGGATGGGCGTGATAGATTTTCTGCTGGCACTGGCACAGGATATGATCCTGGCCGCCATTCCTGCCGTCGGCTTTGCGATGGTCTTTAACGTTCCGCAACGTGCTCTGCCGTGGTGTGCGCTGTTGGGGGCGATTGGTCACGGCTCGCGAATGGCCATGATGGCGGCGGGTTTTAATATCGAATGGTCGACATTTATGGCCTCTATGCTGGTCGGTAGCATCGGCATTCAATGGTCGCGCTGGTATCTGGCGCATCCTAAAGTCTTCACCGTCGCCGCCGTGATCCCAATGTTTCCTGGCATATCGGCGTATACGGCAATGATTTCGGCGGTGAAAATCAGCCATTTTGGCTACACCGAGCCGCAGATGATCCTTCTTCTGAGCAACTTTCTTAAAGCGTCGTCCATTGTCGGTGCGCTCTCTATCGGGCTGTCGATCCCCGGATTGTGGCTGTACCGCAAACGCCCGCGCGTTTGATATTTGTGTTATTTCGCTGCCGTGGAGATAATCTTTCTGGTCCGTTTGGTGAAAATAAGGAAAGGATGTGGCTAACCCTGGCAGCGAACACCCCGAGCACAACGAAGAGTCCAGCCTGAAAGAGAAAATTTTTCAGAGCGCTATTGCGCTGTTTGCCGAATACGGACTGAACGGCGCCCGCATGGAGCAGATCGCGGAGAAAGCGGGCACCACCAAACGCATGGTGGTTTACCATTTTAAGAATAAAGAAAATCTTTATCTGCTGGTGCTGGAACATGTTTACACCGAAATTCGCGCCAGCGAAAAAGCACTTAGCCTGGCGGATATGCCCCCCGTCGAAGCGCTGGTCCACCTGGTTGAAACCACCTTTGACTATCATGCTGACCATCCGGATTACATCCGTATCATCTGCATGGAAAACATGCAGCGTGGCCGCTTTATGCAGCAGTCGAATTATCTGCGCCAGGTTAACCGCAGCGCGCTCGACCTGCTGGAAGAGATCCTGCGTCGCGGCAAAGAGAAACTGCTGTTCAGCCAGACGGTTGACGCCCGCGATCTCCACCGCCTGATAAGCAGCTTCAGCTTTCACTACGTCGCCAACAGCTACACCTTCACCCTGCTGTTTGAAGAGGGTGCCGACGAGCGGGCTCAGCGCCAGCACTACCGTAAAATGGCCGTTCAGGTGGCGCTGCGATATACCTGCCCATAAAATTGCTTGCAATTAAATCGTACGCTATCTATATTCATCTCATGAACGCGAAAACGAACGACACGACCGCTGCGCTCCTGCTGGATAACCAGCTCTGCTTTGCCCTCTATTCGGCAAATCTGGCGCTTAACAAGCTGTACCGGCAGTTGCTGGCACCGCTAAACCTGACTTACCCGCAATATCTGGTGATGCTGGTGCTGTGGGAGCAGGATGACGTGACGGTATCAGACATCGGTGAACGGCTGTTCCTTGATTCCGCAACGCTGACGCCGCTGCTGAAGCGTCTGGAAAGCGCCGGGCTCATCAACCGTCACCGCTCGCGTAAAGACGAACGTCAGGTCGCTGTCACCCTGACTGATGCAGGACGTCACCTACAGCAGCAGGCCGCAGGGATCCCTCATGCGGTGGGATGCGCGGCACAGTGTGATACCGAGACCATGCTGTCGCTCAAGCAGCAGCTGGAAGTTTTGCGACAACAGATTCAACGCGCGTGACGCTATACTTTACGCGTATTTATTTACCCATGTATATCGCACGCTATTTAATAGCACACATAAAAGTAAGATGAGGAACCTGCCATGTCTTTAGAAAAAGTTGTTTATACCGCCAAAGCAAAAGCCACCGGGGGCCGTGACGGCCGCGCGACCTCTTCCGATGGCGTTCTGGATGTCAAACTGGGCGTGCCAAAAGAGATGGGCGGCATGGGGGGTGAAGTGACTAACCCTGAGCAGCTGTTTGCTGCTGGCTACTCCGCCTGCTTCCTGGGCGCAATGAAGTTTGTCGCGGCTCGCGACAAATTTGCCCTGCCTAAAGAAGCCTTTATTGAAGGCGAAGTGGGTATTGGTCCGTTGCCAACCGGTTTTGGTATCGAAGCAAAACTGAACATCCACGTTGAAGGGATGGATCCGGCGGAAGCCAAAAAACTGGTCGATGCGGCGCACATTGTTTGCCCTTACTCTAACGCGACCCGCGGCAACATCGATGTGACCCTGAATATCATCGCGTGATAAATGCCTGATGGCGCTGTGCTTATCAGGTCTATGACTGTAGCCCCGGTACGCGCAGCGCCACCGGGGAAATCCCCTCCTTCCCTTCCCCCTCTCTGTGCTACCATAAGCCCTTATCACGCCCGTCGTTATCAGTAGAGTAAGCGTTATGTCCTCCAGAATTCTGACCACCAGCATTGCTGGCATTGATGCCTTTATGCGCGACCCACGCGGTGTGTTGACTCACGCCGAAGGCGGCACGGTTGCGGTTTTTGCCGACAACGCGCCGGCGTTTTATGCAATCACGCCGGAACGTCTGGCACAGCTTCTGGAGACTGAAGCGCAATTGTCCCGCCCGGTGAGCGATGTCACGCTGGATAACCAGTTGTTTGATGAACCGGTTAACGCCCCGGTGACCGTTCCGATGGGCAAATTTGCCCTTTATGCGGGCTGGCAGCCCGACGCCGATTTTCAACGGCAGGCCGCGCTGTGGGGCATTGCGTTAACCCAACCGGCCACCGCGGAAGAGCTCGCCGCCTTTACGGCCTGGTGGCAGGCAGAGGGTAAAGTTTTCACCCATATTCAGTGGCAGCAAAAGCTCGCGCGTCATCTGCAGATTACCCGCGCCAGCAACAACGGCCAGCCAAAACGCGATATCAACGCGTTTTCAGAACCGGATAAACAGATCCCCAGTGGATTCCGAGGTGCGAAATGAAGAACGTCGGTGACCTGATGAAACGTCTGCAAAAAATGATGCCAGCTAACGTGAAGCCCGCTTTCACGACGGGGGAAGAACTGCTGGCGTGGCAAAAAGAGCAAGGAAAAATCCGTGCCGCCGCGCTCGCCCGCGAAAACCGGGCGATGAAAATGCAGCGCACGTTTAACCGCTCCGGTATTCGCCCTCTGCATCAGAACTGCTCGTTTGATAACTATAAAGTTGAAACCAGCGGGCAGATGAACGCGCTCGCCGCCGCACGTCAGTACGTGGATGAATTTGACGGTAATATCGCCAGCTTCATTTTTAGCGGTAAACCGGGCACCGGGAAGAACCATCTTGCCGCGGCCATCTGTAACGAACTGCTTCTGCGCGGTAAATCGGTGCTCATTATCACCGTGGCCGATATCATGTCCGCCATGAAAGACACCTTCAGCAACCGTGAAACCAGCGAAGAACAGCTGCTTAACGATCTGAGTAATGTCGATTTACTGGTCATCGACGAGATTGGCGTTCAGACGGAATCCCGTTATGAAAAGGTCATCATCAATCAGATTGTCGATCGCCGTTCTTCCTCCAAACGCCCCACCGGCATGCTCACAAACCACAACATCGACGAGATGACCCGCTTACTGGGCGAACGCGTCATGGACCGTATGAAGCTGGGTAACAGTCTGTATGTCATCTTCGACTGGGACAGTTACCGCAGCCGCGTTACCGGCAAAGAGTATTAAGACAGTTCCAGGAATCGCCAGCGGGACACAGGTATATACTGGAACCCCTTCCGGCCCAAAACGGACCTTTTTGAGAAAGCCATTATGAAAAAACAGATCCTTATCAGCACCTTTTTAGGCGCGCTGCTGGTTACCGGCGCAGCGCAAGCGGCGTCCTGGCAGGAGTCCCTCTCAAGCGCAGCAAACGAGCTGACCAAAGAGAGCAGCAGCACTCAGGGTGGGCTCTCCGCCTCTTCCCTCACCAGCCTGCTAAGCAACAGCTCCCAAAGCCTGAGCGCGGGCACGATGAACAACGCGGCGGGGATTCTGGAATATTGCGCGAAGCAAAAACTGGCCTCGGTGACCGACGCGCAAAACGTGAAAAACCAGGTGCTGGGTAAACTGGGTCTCGATACTCAGGAGCAAAAAGCGGATACCAGCTATATGGATGGCATTCAGGGTCTGCTTAACGCACAAAACGGTCAGCAACTTAACCTGAGCACCCTTGGCAACTCTTCTCTGGCGAAACAGGTGAAAACCAAAGCCTGCGATCTGGTGTTGAAACAAGGCGTTAATTTCATCTCCTGATTTCCCCCATTTTCTGCCACAACACGCCGCGTTTAATGCGATAGTCTTGCATCGCGGCGTGAAACGAGCGTTTTTCCAACCTGCCACCGTCTCAGCGTCCGTTTGTCAGGATGCGACCTTCTTCATAAAAACGATTTTCTAAACCAAATCCTAACAACAGCACACTTTCGTGACACTAAAATTGCAGCTAAACGACATCGCCATTACATTGTATAACCCAAAAAATAAACAGTTAGCCAGCGAAGCACCTGGCGTCATGAGGATATGCTGTTGTCAGAATTCATGTCTCTTGTCCTTTTTCTGGCTTCTGTGGGCGTTTATGCCTGGAAAGCCGGCCGTAACACCTGGTGGTTTATCGCCACACTGGTCGTACTCGGCTTTTTTATTATTTTAAACATTACCTTATACGCCAGCGATTACTTCACCGGTGACGGGATCAACGATGCGGTACTTTATACCCTGACGAACAGCCTGACGGGCGCGGGAGTGGGCAAGTACATTCTTCCGGGGCTGGGCCTGGTTGTGGCGCTGGTAACCATTTTTGGCGCACTCGCCTGGGTGCTGCGTCGCCGTCGTCATCTTCCTCACCATCATGGTTACAGCCTGCTGGCGCTTTTCCTGGCGTTAGCCTCCGTCGACGCCAGCCCGGCGTTTCATCAGATCACCGAACTGGTGAAATCTCAGTCGCGTGACGGCGATCCAGACTTTGTGGCGTACTACAAAGAGCCATCGAAAACGATCGCCAACCCGAAACTCAACCTGGTCTATATCTACGGTGAAAGCCTGGAGCGCACCTACTTCGACAACACTGCGTTCCCGAACCTGACCCCGGACCTGGGGGCGCTGAAAGATGAAGGTCTCGATTTCAGCCACACCATGCAGTTACCCGGCACGGATTACACTATCGCCGGGATGGTGGCTTCCCAGTGCGGTATCCCGCTGTTCGCACCTTTTGAAGGTAACGCTTCAGCCTCGATGTCGACGTTCTTCCCGCAGAATATTTGCCTGGGCGATATACTGAAAAATTCCGGTTACGAAAACTACTTCGTGCAGGGTGCAAACCTGCGCTTTGCCGGAAAAGATGTGTTCCTGAAATCCCACGGTTTTGATCACCTGTACGGCTCAGAAGAGTTAAAGACGACGGTTGCCGACCCGACCTACCGCAACGACTGGGGTTTCTATGACGATACGGTACTGGACGAAACCTGGAAGAAATTCGAGGCGCTTTCCCGCGCCGGGAAGCGTTTTTCCCTCTTCGCGCTGACGGTAGATACGCACCATCCGGATGGTTTCGTCTCGCGCACCTGTAAACGCAAACGCTATGACGTGGACGGCAAAAGCAACGCCTCCTTTAGCGCCGTGACCTGTAGCCAGGAGCATATCGCCGCGCTGGTCGAGAAAATCAAAGCCTCGCCGTATTTTAAAAACACCGTCATCGTCGTCTCGTCTGACCATCTGGCGATGAAAAACAGCGCCTGGGATCAGCTCAACAAGCAGGATCGCAGCAACCTGTTCTTCGTTCTGCGCGGCGACCAGCCGCAACAAGAGGTGATCGCCACCAAACGCAACTCCATGGATAACGGCGCAACCGTGCTGGACATTCTGGGTGGCGACAACTTTATTGGCCTGGGTCGCAGCACGCTGTCCGGGCAATCCCTGTCGGAAGTGTTCCTCAACATGAAGGAGAAAATCCTCGCCTGGAAGCCCGACATCATCCGGCTGTGGAACTTCCCGAAAGAGATGAAAGACTTCACCATCGATCGGGAGAAAAACACGATTGCCTTCTCTGGCAGTAACTTCCGTCTGCCGCTGCTGGTACGGGTGTCGGACAGTCGCGTTGAACCGCTACCGGAAAGTGAATATTCCGCACCGCTGCGTTTCCAGCTGGCCGATTTCGCCCCACGCGATAACTTTGTCTGGATCGACAGGTGTTACAAAATGGGTCAGCTCTGGTCACAGCCGCTGGCGCTGTCGACCGACTGGTGCGTCTCTCAGGGGCAGCTTGGCGGGGAGCAAACCGTGCAGCATGTGGACAAAGCCCAGTGGAAAGGCAAAACCGCCTTTAAAGATACGGTGATTGATACCACACGCTATCAGCACAACATCGACATGCTGAAAATCGTCGACAACGACATTCGCTATAAAGCAGACAGCTTCATCTTCAACGTGGCCGGCGCGCCTGAAGAAGTGAAGCAGTTTAGCGGCATCTCTCGTCCGGAGTCGTGGGGACGCTGGTCAAACGCGCAGTTGGGTAACGAAGTGAAAATTGAGTACACCCATCCCCTGCCGGAGCAATTTGACCTGGTGATCACGGCCAGAGCGTATGGACCTAACGCGAATAAGCCAGTGCCGGTGCGCGTGGGCGATGAGGAGCAGACGCTGACGCTTGGGAATGATGTCAGCACGCACACTCTGCATTTTGCCAACCCATCGCGCAGCAATACCCTGGTGATTGTGCCGCCAGACCCGCAGTCCACCAATGAAGGAAATATTCTTGGCCACTCACCGCGCGAGCTCGGGATTGGCATGGTCGAAATCAAAATTGTCAGCAGACAAGGTTAATGCCTGAGCACCCGGCGTCCCTGCCGGGTGCTTATAAAAATAAATAAACCTATAAATTGATTATAAATTAGATAAAAACACCATATATAAGTCATTTTTATTTATAAATATCCCGCAAAAACACCATTCTATAAAATGTGTAACTCCTAAAGTAACGACGGAGAGTGACACACTTTTATCATGCTAACCGGCTATAAGTTCGAATCCATCCGGGCACTGCGCAGTGAACATGTGATTGCCTGGGAGGTATTGTCCACGGCAAAACCCCACGTCAATCTCGAAGACTATTTTGACGCCATGCCTTCGACGCAGCGTAAACAACTTTTCTTTGCGCAGCTTCGCCATGCCATGTTTTGCGAAGAGGGCGACAAATATTATCTCAACGCGACATCAGATTTGCTGCTGGAAACGGACTTCCTCGACAGGCTAAAAGAAGCAACACCCTGTCCGGAGAGGCTTGCTATCGAAGTGACCGATCTCCATACGATGGTACAACTCGATGATACGCAAAGCCGGGTCCTGCGAAACTGCATTGCGACACTTCATCTTTGGGGAATTGAAGTGTGGGCTGATGATGTCTGTGAAGCCATTCTTCCCGAACTGCTTGCCAGCCAGATCCGCTTCTGTGGCGTCAAAATTGACAAACATACTTTCTGGAGCGGGCGCACAGAGCAGGCGAAGTTTCTGCATCTCACCCGTCAGTGCAAGCGTGTCGCCAGTAAAGTCCTTATTGAAGGCATCGAAACGGCGGGTGATTTCGCACTGGCCCGGGCAAGCGCGGCCGATTACGGCCAGGGTTATCTGTGGGGTCTAAAATGACGCCTTTCATCGCAAATGCCGGCTATCAGGTTATCGTTCTGAGCAGCAACGCTTTTTTATGGCTTGGCCTGAATTCGATCCTGTCGACAGCCGTATCACCCCGTCCTGAGGCGTACTGGATTAACAACGTTAATCCACAAGGGCTTATGCGTCTGCAGACACTGCTGCTCAATACGCACGTCGGGGGAAACTGGCTGTTATTGACGGACGCGGGCCGGGTCAACGACATTAACGCCTGGCTACACAACGCGCGGGTCAGAGTGGTTGCGGACAATGTGTCTCTCGCGCAGCTAAGCCACTGTTTTAGCGACACAAGCTTCTCTTTCGAGAATACCGCCACGCTCACCTGTCAGGAGATGCGGGTTTGCATGCTGTTCCATAAAGGATTCAGCCCGATACGTATTGCGCAAATCCTTAATAAGTCACCTAAAACGATCTACACCCACAAACGTAACGCGATGAACAAATTTTGCTGCCAGAACCTGGCGGAATTCCATCAAAAACTCTGCCTGCTGGACGCGCTCCCCTCTTCTTTTTAATTACACTGTTATTCACGTCAGGAAATACGATCATGAGAATTATCCCTGTTGTTGTATGTTGTTCCGTTCTCCTGCTTCCTGCTGCTGCAATCGCCGCAGACAGCACCACAAGCGCGACGATGCACGTTTCACTTGAGGTGGTGAAGTCCTGCACGCTCAAAGCCAACGACCTCAATTTCTCGCGCCACGGCTCGGACGAATCAAGCGAAATTCAGGCCAAAACGCAGGTCGATATCGTCTGTACCAACGGGACGCCGTTCACGCTCTCTGCTACCAGCAACGATAGCAGCGATAACGGCACCTTCTGGCTGAAGCCAGAAAACGGTGAAACGGGCGCACAGAAGATTGCCTGGAAACTTTTTGCCGATGAGGGCAAACAGACGCAAATTACCAGCACCGATGGACTCACCGACACCGGCAACGGCATGGAACAGCAAGAGACGCTGTATGGCGTGATTGACGCAGGTGCCCTGACGACCGCGCAGGCTGGCGCCTATAGCGATGATGTCACGTTGAATCTGGTGTATTGATCATGCGTCGTTTTCTCCCCTGCTTCATTCTGTGGTTCATGATGCTGGCACTGCTGTCACGCTACGCGATGGCCGCCACGCTTCAGGTGGCCCCAGTGACGCTCGACCTCCAGAGCGGGCAAAGCGCCTCGGCGGTCTACCTCACTAACAGCGGTAAAGCGGCCATCCATGCGCAGATACGGGTTTACGAATGGACCCAGCAAAACGGTAAAGATGTATTAACGGCCACCGACGAGGTGGTCAGCAGCCCGGCGATGACCTCACTGGCGCCGGGCCAGCAGCAGCTGGTGCGCATAATCGTGATGCAGCCAGGGATCCGTGAACAGGAGCAAAGTTACCGGCTGGTCATTGATGAGCTACCGGATGCAACGTCCCGTGCGGCCAATCCCAACGCGATACACTTTCTGCTTCGCTACTCTATTCCTGTCTTCATTGCCGGAAACCAGAATAAGCCCGTCAGCCGCGATGCCCTGAGCTGCGAACAGGCGGACACCCCGGGAACGATCCGCTGCTATAACGCCGGAAACAGCCATATCCGCCTGAGCCACCTGCAGGCCCTGACGGCCGCCGGTCAGGTCGCCGGGTCGTTGAAAGGGCTGGCAGGTTATGTTCTGCCGGGACAGACCGCGCTTATAACGCTTAAGCACACTTCGCGCCACACGTTCAGCGCGTTGCGCGCCTATCTCAATGACGACCACAATGCCAGCCAGATACCCCTGCGCCCGCTCGCTTCTCGCGCTCCTGTTTTGGCTACCGCTGATGCTGTCAGCCCGGACTGAACCCGCCGCCGATACCCTGCAATGGCTGGCAATCACCGTGAACCACGACCCGCGCGGGGATCTGTGGGCCTGCCGGGTAGTGGGAGATGCGCTGTGGATGGACCACCGCGACCTCAAAAAACTGGGGCTGCGCGCCCCGGATAACGCCAACGAGTGGGTCGCGCTGACGTCGCTGCCGGGCCTGAAAGTCAGTCTCGATTTGCATGCTCAGCAGGTCTCCATTACCGCCGACGCAAAGGCGCTTGAGGGCCAACAGCATCTGTCTGTCGGGAGGCCGACGCCGCAGTATCGCTATCCTGAGGCGCAGCCCATTAGCGTGTTGACGCTCGGGTATGCGCTTTATGGCAGCGGCGCAGAGGGGAAACGCCAGCTTAACGCGCAAACGTCGCTCACCGCATCCGGGGCGCTTCCCGGAACGTTCAGCAGCAGCTTTTCGAGCCATGCCGGTGAGGAAAACAGCGCAGGTCGGCCCCGCCACACACGCCTTGAAACCCGCTGGCAGTGGGACAACACGGACTCGCTCACCAGCCTGGCGCTGGGCGACAACATCACCACGGGCTCCCGCTGGAGCCGACAGGTACGCTTTGGCGGGCTGCACTGGGCGCGTAATTTTGAGCTCAATCCGCAACTCAACACCGAACCGCGTAGCCGTTACAGCGACACGGCGGTTCTGCCTTCTACGGTCGATCTGTACATCGACGGGCTTAAGCAGAGCAGCCAGCGCGTCACGCCGGGCGATTTTCTGCTGGATACCCTGCCCTCATTTACCGGAAGCGGGCAGGCCCAGGTGGTCATTACCGATATCAACGGTCAGCGTCGTACCGTACAGCTCGATCTCTACGGTGCGCCGGGGATGCTGGCGGAAGGACTCAGCAGCGGCTCGCTGGATATCGGCTGGATGCGACAAAACTACGCCCTGCGATCCAATGACTATGCCGCCTCGCCCATGCTCGACGCAGGGTGGCGCTACGGGGTGAATAACCAGCTGACGCTGGCGCTGCACACGGAGCAGCAGAGTAAACTGCGCAATGTCGGGACAGGGGTCGACTGGCTGATCTCGCCCGGGACAGGGATTATCAGCCAGCATGTCGCCATCAGCGACAGCCCCTACGGTCAGGGAAAACAGTGGGGCCTTGGCTGGCAATGGAACGGTCGCGGGACGGGGATCTCTGCCAGTACCGTTCGTACCGATGCCACATTTGCCGATAACGCCCGCATGAGCGGTACCCTCCCCGTCAGACGCAGCGATAGCGTTTGGGTCAGCCAGTCGATACCCCATTCAGGTACCTTCGGTGCGGGCTGGGTACAGCAAAACATTCAGGGCACCAAACAACGCTATCTCAACGCCTCCTGGTCCGCCTCGCTGCCGGCACATATTTCCACCACGCTGAGCTACACCCGCTCGTTTACGGATGCGTCGAGCCACGTTCAGCTGATGCTCTCGATCCCGTTAGGGCGTGAGGATACCCTCTCCGTTCAGGCCAGCCGCGATATGCCCCGCATGGATTATCGCCATCAGCCGGACGATCAGGTCGGCGGCTGGTCATGGCAGCTGGGGCAAGGCTTTGGCGAGCACCGGGAAACCTATGCGGACGTGGGCTATCTGGGCCACGCAGGTGAGTGGCACGTTGGGATGGCGCAGGGCGCTAACTATGCCTCAGCCGAGGGTAGCCTGACGCTGCTGGATGGCAGCCTGCACACGCTGCGCTACAGCCAACAAAGCCTGGCGCTGGTCTCCACGCACGGTGTCGGACATGTGCCGGTGATGCTGGAAAACCGCCCGGCAGGCGAAACCGACGAGAAAGGGTATCTGCTGCTGACCGACCTGCCGCGTTACCACGCCAGTAAAGTCAGCATCAATCCGCTGGATCTGCCTGCCGACGTGATTGCCCCCGTCACCGACATGCAGGCCAGACCGGGCAACGGCGGCGCGGTAAAAGTCGATTTTAACGTTCATCACGCCGTCACAGTTCAGGCCCGACTGGTGGACCTCCACCATAATCCGCTCCCGCTCGGCAGCATTGTCTCAACGCCACGCGGTGCCACCATTGTGGGGCGTGACGGTTTTATCTGGCTTGAAGACCCGCCTCTGCCGGGTGAGCTGGTGGTAAAAACCGGTGAGGGTGAGTGCCGGGTCAGGCTTACGGCCCCCCGTACTGCGTCACCCATACAGAATATTGGAGAACAACAGTGTCATTAAAAGCACCGTTCTTGTTGCTGCTTGCGGTGTCCGTGAAGGCGATGGCCGCCGCATGCTGGATAACATCACCTGCCGTCATCAACTTTGGCAATGTCGTGGCGGGCAATGCCGCGTCGACCAACACCGAAGTTAAATTTAGCTGTCAGGCTGACAACAACGGCACGACGGAATATATCAACGTCTGTCTGAGCAGTATCGACGCACCGCCCTTTCAGATGGTCTCACCGGGAGATTCGGAGGGTAAACAGTACACCCTGCTTTTCCGCCTGCTTAACGGCGACGCGCGCGCTCAGGAACTCGGTCCCGTCAGCAGCGGGGAGCTCATTCAGCAGACTCTGACCGCCGACAGCAATGCCAACATCAGCGGGAGCTTTCCGCTTATCGCCACCGTCCCGGCAGGGCAAAACCAACTTCCGGCGTACCACTATTACAACTACAACATGAATCTGCGCATCGCCTGGCACAGCGCTAGCCGTCAGGATGCACTGCAAAACTGCTCGGATGGCTCTGCGGAGGGGGAGCAGGTGCAGGGCGGTACCAATGCGCAGGCCGAAATCAGCCAGGGCTGCTACATAGAACGCGTCACTCCGCTTAACTTCGGCACCCTGAACAGTACCGCCACGCTGCGCCCGACGCGTTCCACCGCAACCCTTACCACGCGCTGTCCGGCCGGTACAGCGTTTACGCTTGGCATGGGCAACGGCAACCATGCCATCGGGAATCAGCGGCAGCTGTGTAACGATGAGGGTCAGTGCCTGCGCTACGGGCTCTGGCAGGATGCGGGTGCCACGCAAAGCTGGGGCGATCTGCACAGCGGCGATGCGCTGCATGTCACCCATCCCGCTGGCGGCACCCAAAACTTCACCGTTTACGGGGAAGTCCCCGCTCAGCCCCTGAGCGGTACAGGGGAATTTATTGATGACGTGATAATCACGCTGACTTATTAAAGAGACCAAAATCCTGTCTGGATCAATGTTATCGGTAACAATGGCGTTAAAATAGCCACCAGCTCTGCATACAAGGCGTAAACCTTCTCTTTTTTATTCGTTATCTCTGTCTGTTTTACAACAACTTATGAAATACCTGCTTGCTGACGCCATCGTCTACAACGACGAGGACGGTTCTGTTTCTCTTATCAATGTGCCGCCTGAGGATGCGCAGATCCTCACCTGCACAGCCAATAGCATTATGAAGCTGCTGGTGCAGCATCATGGGAACGTGGTCGAGCGGGAGACCTTCCTGCATGACGTCTGGGATCGGCGTGGGCTCCAGGGGTCTAACAATTCGTTAAACCAGTACATCAGCATCTTGCGCAAAATGCTGGCCAGCCTGCTTCCCGACGTGCTGTTTATCGTCACCGTCCCCAAAACGGGCTTTATGCTCAGCGCAGACGTCACGGTAACAGCCCTGGAGGAAGAAACACCGGCCGCCGAAACGGCGAAAACTGCAGTACCCGCCCGACCGGAGCGGCTGCTCTGGGGCGCGCTTACGCTGGCGGTCGTTGCGCTGTGCCTTTGGATAATGGCTATCAAACCCGAAACCCGGCAGAAGGACATTCATCTGTTGACCCATATCGGGAACTGTCCGGTCTATACCTTTACGCCGCTGGCGGATGTGTTTCACGAGCGGGCGGCTTCGCTGGCGCAAACTCTTCAGCAGGACGGTCACCTTCCGTGCCTGGAAAATTCAATTTTCTATATGCACATTCAGCGAACGCTTTTCTACGGCCACGAGGGACGACTGGTGCTCTCCCAATGCTCGCTCACGCAGGGGAAAGCGAGCGCCTGTCGTACGCTTTACTATTACGAGTGGTGATATGAAATACACAAAAATCTGGCTCATTCTGGCCCTTAATCTGATGATTACCGGCGCTGCACTGGCGTGGTATTTCTACACGCCACCGCTGTCGATGGCATGCAATGGATACCTGACCTTCTCCGACAAACGTGACAGCCACGATTTCACGTTTGACGGGGAGGTCATCATGCAGTTTCACCCCAACAAAACCGGGTACATCACGCTAAACGGTAACGTGGAGAATGCCCCAAACCACTGGGAAGTGTCCCGCCAGGAGATGTTTAAATGGCGCCACGTGGAAGGAGAACTGTATGAGATCGTTATTCAAAAAGTGGAGCGTTTTGGCCATGACGCCATGCCGCCGGGCGTATTTGAGAAATACGTCGCGGGCCTGACCCAGGGGAAAAAAAGGCTCCTGGCGATAGAGCGCACGCCGCATGATGCACTGGTTATCAGCAATTTTTACTCGCCGGTGCTGGTCTGCACAGAATAATACCGACGGGTCAGGCTATACTTCCCGCCATGAACATTCGCATTCGCCCTACCACCTTCAACGATGCTGCCACCCTGCCCGCCATTGAACGCGCGGCGGGCGAGCGTTTTCGTGAAATCCCCCCTCTCGCCTGGCTTGCCGGGGGTGAGGTGATTTCAACTGAAGAGCATCTCAACTATGCCGAACGGGGGCTAAGCTGGCTGGCGCTGGCGAACGACCATCCCGTTGGGTTTATCCTCGCAGAGGCGCACGCGACATCGCTGTTTATTGTCGAACTTTCGGTGCATCTGGACTGGCAGGGAAAGGGGATTGGTCGGCAGCTCATTAACGCTGTGGCTGACCATGCCCGTGAAGGGGGGCTGTCGTCGCTGACGTTGACGACATTCCGCGACGTACCGTGGAATGCGCCGTTCTATGCGCGGCTGGGGTTTAACTACGTCACTGAACTCACGCCTGAACTGCGTCAGAAAAGGGAAGATGAGACAGCGCACGGCTTAGCGTTTGACTCCCGCTGCGCCATGCGTCTGCCGCTTTGATATCGCCCGGTGGCGCTGCGCTGACCGGGCCTACAAAACCCTGAACCGTAGGCCGGGTAAGGCGAAGCCGCCACCCGGCACAACACGCACGATCAGAACGTTTCCCAGTTATCACCCGCATCAGCGGTTGCCGCTTTACGCGACATCACCGGGGTTGCAACGCTTTTCGCCGAAGCGAACTCGCGCGCTTTCATCTGCTCCTGCTGAATGCGGAACACCGCGACAGCCTGGGTCAGGCGGCTTGCCTGCTCTTCCAGCGCCGCCGCCGCTGCGGCAGACTCTTCCACCAGCGAGGCGTTCTGCTGGGTCACGCGATCCATCTCGGCGACCGCCAGCCCCACCTGGTCGATACCGCGGCTCTGCTCGTCAGAAGCCGAGGCGATTTCGCCCATGATATCCGTAACGCGGGTTACCGCATTCACGATCTCGCCCATGGTTTCACCGGCGCTTTCTACCAGCGTTGAACCCACTTCCACGCGACCCACAGAGTCTTCAATCAGGCTCTTGATTTCACGTGCTGCCTGGGCGCTACGCTGGGCCAGGTTACGCACCTCACCTGCCACCACCGCAAAACCACGGCCCTGCTCGCCTGCGCGCGCCGCTTCTACCGCCGCGTTCAGTGCCAGGATGTTGGTCTGGAAAGCAATTCCGTCGATCACGCTAATAATGTCGGCAATCTTCTGCGAACTACCGGCGATATCGCGCATGGTCTGCACTACGTTGTCCACCACTTTACCGCCTTTCTGCGCGGTCTCGGACGCGCTCAGCGCCAGATGGCTCGCCTGACGGGCGTTTTCGGCGTTCTGCTTCACGGTCGCCGTCAGCTGCTCCATGCTGGCAGCAGTCTCTTCCAGGGACGCAGCCTGCTGTTCTGTACGGGAAGAGAGGTCGTTATTGCCCATCGCGATTTCGCTCGCGCCGCTGTAGATAGCATTCGCGCCATTACGCACGTCGCCAACGGTCCGTACCAGCTCACTCTGCATATGACGCAGAGAATCGGCCAGTTCGCCCATCTCGTTGGAGCCCTCCACTTCAATGCGCTTCACCAGATCGCCGCTGGCGATATGGCGAATGTTGTCGATGAGGCGCGTCAGCGGCGAAATCAGCGCCTGCTTGATACCCAACCAGACGGCCACGATCACCACCAGCACGGCAAGCAGCACGCTAATCAGCACCCAGATGGCCTGGCTGAAGGAGCTCTTGCTGTCTTCAACCGCCATTTGATACAGCTTGTCGTTCTGCTGCAGGTAGCTGACATACTGCTTCTCAAAACCATCCTGGTAGCTCTGGGTCGGCTGATCGAAGAAGGCGTTGATTTTGCCCGCACCCAGCAGCTGAATCAGCTCCGCCAGCGCACCGTGGTAGATATCGTAGTTACGCTTAATCTCCATGGCATCCGCATCGCTTTGACGCGGATCGCGCGGCAGGGCCTCATAGGCGGCCCAGTTTTTTTCCGCCTGCTTCAGCGACGTGGACGCGATTTGCATCAGATCGTTAACGGTCGCGCCGCTGCCGATATTGCTCTGATCCATCATGTAGCGAATACCCGCGCGGTTCAGGGTATTACGGGTTTGCAGCAACGCCACCCAGCTGGCATTCAGCGTGGATTGTTGCTGGCGAATGGTTTGCAGGACGGTGAAATTCTCTTTGTCATGCTTAAGGGCATTGAAGAAAAGACCACCGGATGTGAGTTGTAACAGATGTTC
>NZ_JTLF01000411.1:0-235 GCF_000798855.1 Enterobacter sp. ZOR0014
TTTTAATCAATTGGTCGCAGGTTCGAATCCTGCACGACCCACCAATTTTAATGTCTTACTCAGATATTAAACGTGAAGGATAACGTTGCTTTAGCAACGGCCCGAAGGGCGAGGCGAAGCCGAGTCATCCTGCACGACCCACCACTTAAACGTGGTACCGAGTAAAAATCTTCGAAGTCAGCACCCGAATGGGTCGTTAGCTCAGTTGGTAGAGCAGTTGACTTTTAATCAATTG
>NZ_JTLF01000013.1:0-21415 GCF_000798855.1 Enterobacter sp. ZOR0014
CGGCCTACAAAACCCGTAGGCCCGGTAAGCGCAGCGCCACCGGGCAATAAAGATCGCAGAGAACTAAACCAGACTCTTCAACCGATAAATCCACTCCAGCGCCTGACGCGGCGTCAGTGAATCCGGGTCGAGATTCTCAAGTGCTTCCACCGCAGGCGACGTCTCTTCCGCAGGCACCAGCAGCGACATCTGCGTGCCATCAATCTGCGTCGCCGCCGCATTCGGTGACAGGCTTTCCAGCTCACGCAGTTTCTGACGCGCGCGCTTAATTACCTCTTTCGGTACGCCAGCCAGCGCCGCGACGGCCAGGCCATAGCTCTTGCTCGCCGCACCGTCCTGCACCGTGTGCATGAAGGCGATGGTATCGCCGTGTTCCAGCGCATCAAGGTGGACGTTAGCCACTCCTTCCATCTTCTCCGGTAGCTGCGTCAGCTCGAAGTAATGGGTGGCGAACAGCGTCATGGCTTTGATTTTGTTCGCGAGGCTTTCAGCGCAGGCCCATGCCAACGACAGGCCATCGTAGGTTGATGTTCCGCGTCCGACTTCGTCCATCAGCACCAGACTGTGTTCCGTCGCGTTGTGCAGAATGTTAGCCGTTTCGGTCATCTCCACCATAAAGGTTGAGCGACCGCTCGCCAGATCATCTGCCGCCCCGACGCGGGTAAAGATACGGTCGATAGGGCCAATCTCAACGTGTTGCGCCGGGACGTAGCTGCCGATATAGGCGAGCAGCGCAATCAAAGCGGTCTGGCGCATATAGGTACTTTTACCGCCCATGTTTGGCCCGGTAATGATCAGCATTCTTCGCTGCGGCGAGAGGTTCAGCGGGTTGGCGATGAACGGCTCATTCAGTACCTGCTCGACCACCGGGTGACGGCCTTCAGTGATGCGGATACCGGGCTTTTCGGTAAAGGTCGGACAGGTATAGTTCAGCGTTTCCGCGCGTTCAGCCAGGTTCACCAGCACATCCAGTTCCGCCAGCGCGCTGGCGCTAAGCTGCAGATCGGCCAGGTGTGGCATCAGCATGTCAAACAGCTCTTCATACAGCTGTTTTTCCAGCGCCAGTGCTTTACCTTTCGAGGTGAGCACTTTGTCTTCGTACTCTTTCAGCTCGGGAATAATGTAGCGCTCGGCGTTTTTCAACGTCTGACGACGGACGTAGTGAATTGGTGCCAGATGGCTCTGCCCGCGGCTGATCTGAATATAGTAACCGTGTACCGCGTTATACCCCACTTTCAGGGTATCGAGCCCAAGACGCTCGCGCTCGCGGATTTCCAGTTTATCAAGATAATCCGTTGCACCGTCGGCCAGCGCCCGCCATTCGTCCAGCTCCTCGTTGTAGCCAGGGGCAATGACGCCGCCGTCACGCACCAGAACCGGAGGCGCATCGATAATGGCGCGTTCCAGCAGTTCGCGAAGCTCGGTAAACTCGCCCATCGTTTCACGGAGTTTCTGAACCGGAGCGCTGTCAACGTCGCTCAACTGAGCACGCAGTTCCGGTAACTGCTGGAAAGCATGACGCATACGTGCGAGATCGCGTGGGCGCGCGGTGCGCAATGCCAGACGGGCAAGGATACGCTCGAGATCGCCCACCTGGCGCAGAACGGGCTGCAGCTCGGTGTAACGATCCTGCAATGCGGCAATCGTCTGTTGACGGCAGACAAGCGTATTCGTATCGCGAATGGGCATATGCAGCCAGCGTTTCAGCATACGGCTCCCCATCGGCGTCACCGTGCTGTCGAGGACCGACGCGAGGGTATTTTCTATGCCACCCGCCAGGTTCTGCGTGATCTCCAGGTTGCGGCGCGTGGCGGCATCCATGATGATGCTGTCCTGCTGGCGCTCCATGGTGATAGAACGGATATGCGGCAGGGCGGTGCGTTGGGTGTCTTTCACGTATTGCAGCAGGCAACCTGCTGCACACAACCCGCGCGGCGCATTTTCAACGCCAAAACCAATCAAGTCGCGGGTGCCAAACTGCAGATTCAGCTGCTGGCGCGCGGTATCTATTTCGAATTCCCACAGCGGGCGACGGCGTAAACCTCGGCGACCTTCAATCAGCGCCATCTCGGCGAAATCTTCGGCATAGAGCAGCTCAGCCGGGTTGGTGCGCTGCAATTCGGCAGCCATTGTTTCACGGTCAGCGGGTTCACTCAGACGAAAACGCCCGGAGCTGATGTCCAGTGTGGCATAACCAAACCCTTTTCCGTCCTGCCACAGCGCCGCCAGCAGGTTATCCTGGCGCTCCTGAAGCAGGGCTTCATCACTGATGGTACCTGGCGTGACGATGCGCACGACTTTGCGTTCAACCGGCCCCTTCGACGTCGCCGGATCGCCAATCTGTTCGCAAATGGCGACGGATTCTCCCTGATTGACCAGTTTGGCCAGGTAGTTCTCTACCGCATGGTGCGGGATGCCTGCCATCGGGATGGGCTCACCTGCCGATGCGCCACGTTTGGTCAGCGAAATGTCGAGCAACTGCGATGCACGTTTGGCATCGTCATAAAACAGCTCGTAAAAATCGCCCATACGGTAAAACAGCAGGATTTCCGGGTGCTGTGCTTTCAGCTTCAGATACTGCTGCATCATCGGCGTATGTGCGTCGAAATTGTCGATTGTGCTCATGGAGTTATGATGTCCATTTCTTTGAAAAGAAACCGTTTTGAGCGGCTCAGTGGCCGTTAGTTCCTGCTATTGTCGCATGAAAAAAAGCGATGTCGCAGAAAAATGTCGCGGCTTTACGAGGTGCCTTCCGGCATCAACTCGATGACAATTTTGCCATGTTCCACGCCCACCCTGACCTGAGCGTTGGTAGTAAAGCCCGCCTTTTCAAGCCAGTCCCCTTTTAAGCTCAACGCCGCATGTACGCTGTAACGCTTAGGTATCTTCGTTTTTCGATCCTCGTGACGTTTTCTGAAATATCCCACTTTTAAATGGCGGTAGGGTTTGCCAGTCGCGATCTCTTGCATAGAACCTCCAGACAATACGGACAACGGTCACTCCTGATGCCTGTATAAAATACCCGTGATTTTCAGGAGGTGTAGCATTAATGCTGGAATCAGGCTTCAGAAAACGGAATGCAACAACTGAAATTCAGGGTTTAAAAGAGTATTATTGATGCATCTTATTAATCGGTAAGTCGCTATGTCCGGTAAACGCATATCACGAGAAAAAGAGACTATCGCGAAAATGATCGCGTTGTTTGAAAAGCAGTGCCCGCAGGCGTCTCGGGAAGAGGGGCATTATCAGGCGCTGAACGCTTATGCCGATAAGCGCCTGGATAAGTGTGTTTTTGGTGAAGAAAAGCCTGCCTGTAAACAGTGTCCGGTACACTGCTACCAGCCCGCAAAGCGGGAAGAGATGAAGCAGATTATGCGCTGGGCGGGGCCACGCATGTTATGGCGTCATCCTGTCCTGACCGTTCGTCATCTGATTGACGATCGTCGTCCGGTGCCGGAATTACCGGAAAAGTATCGCCCGAAAAAGTGAGCCGTTCAGCTTCGCAGTGGGCGGCAAATTACCTGCAGGGCCAGGGCGCTGCACAACGGGAAGAGGGCCAGCAGCAGCCAGGGGTATATTGCCTGAGCCGAAGGCACCAGCGCGCGATCCAGCAGACTGCCAAACAACAAATTTCCCGCCAGTACCGCCATCCCTCCGGCGGTGGCGAGTGCGCCATAATGCGCCCCCAACGTTGATTCCTCGGCGAACCGCGGAATGAGATCTTTTGCCGAGGGGACCAGCAGCATTTGTCCCAGCGTCAGTAACGTGACAAATAAGACCGACGGCAGCAACCGCAACCAGCCCTCCGGCGGTTCAGTCGCTGCAAACATCGCTACGCTCGCAAAGGCCGTAGAAAGCAGCAAAAAGCCCACCGGCAGGATCCTCACCGCGCCCACGCGGCGGGCAAAGCGTGCCAGCGGCAGCTGTAAGGTAATGATCAGCACGGAGGCGAGCATAAAAAGCGGACCGAGATCTTTCTCGTTACCACCAGATCGCTGGATCTCCACCGGCAGCGCCAGATAAAGCTGGTTGTAGCTTAACAGCCATGAGCTATAGGCAATGATGAAGGCGACGAAGCGAGGCTGGCGGAAGGTTGTCCACCAGGGCTGTATTTTCAGCGTTTGTGAACGGCGGCCAGAAGCAGGAAGGCAGAAGTAGAGCACCACTAACGCAATAATAAAGACTCCTGCACCCGCCAGCGCCACCTGGCGGAAGCCAAGCCCCGTTAACAGGGCGCCAGCAACCGGGCCCAGTACCGCGCCGAGTTCCCCGCAGACTGCAAACAGTGCAAACCACTCCGCCCGGCTTCGTGTCCCTTTCGCCTCACTGTGCGTGCCCGCTTTGGCCAGCAATGCCTCAATCGAAGGGGAAAATAATGCGCCGCCGATGCCCGTCAGACATGCGCCCACAATAATCGGCGAGAGCGATTCCCCGAAGGCCAGCAGCAGATAACCTGAAACACGAACAATACAGCCGCTGAGGATAACCACTTTCGCGCCAAACCGGTCCGAGAGGGCACCACCAACGATAAACATCCCCTGCTGGGAGAAGGTGCGCAGGCCCAGAATCAGCCCGATCAGTCCGCCGGAGAGCAGCATGTCGTCGCGCAGGAATATCGCCAGGAAAGGAACGACGGCGTAAAAGCCAATGTTGAAAACAAACTGGCTACCCAGTAAGACGGGCGGCCAGAGCGTGGCGGCTGGGCGAAGGAGCATTGTGATTTACGCGCCCCTAAACGATAAAGTGGATGTGCTTTTTGCCATGGAACGGCGAGATCTCAATTTTGGTTTTGACCCGGAAAACATCCCACAGCAACGACTCGGATAAGATGTCCTGAGGTGTCCCCGTCGCCACAATTTGCCCCTTCTGCATCACAATCAGCGAGTCGCAGAACATCGAGGCGTGGTTAAGATCGTGGATAGCGACAATGCTGGTGACCGGTAATTCGCTGATCAACTGCATCAGCTGCATCTGATGATGAATGTCCAGGTGGTTGGTCGGTTCGTCCAGCAGGATTTCCGTTGGGGTCTGGGCCAGCGCGCGGGCAATGTGCACCCGCTGGCGCTCTCCGCCGGAGAGGCTCAGCCAGCCCTGGTCGCTTTTATCCAGCATATCCACGCGTTGCAGTGCCGCCGTGACGGTCTCGTCATCGTGCGTGCTCCAGTTGGAAAAAGCGGAGTGGTGCGGAATTCGTCCAAGTTTCACCACGTCGCGAACGCGCATGTTGGCGTCGGTTATCCCGTGCTGCTCAACGAACGCTACCCGGCGGGCAAGCTGCTTTTTGGCGATGCGGGAGATGTCCTGCCCGTCCAGCGTCACGCGGCCCGCATCCGGGCGACGCAGTCCCGCGAGGATACGCAAAAGAGACGATTTTCCGCAGCCGTTTGGGCCCAGCAGGCCGACGGTTTCCCCCCGGGAGACCTTCAGCGAGACGTCATTGACGATCGCCTTTTTGCCGACCTTCCAGGTAATATTTTCAGCGCAGATACTCATCACTTATTCCTTGAACGGTAAATAATCACGGCAAAGAAGGGAACGCCCACCAGTGCGGTCACTACGCCGACGGGCAGGCTTTGCGGCGCAATCAGCATGCGTGAGGCAATGTCTGCCAGCACCATCAGGATCGCCCCGGCCAGCGTGCTGGCAATGAGCAGCGTGCGATGCAAAGGTCCGAACAGGAAACGCATGACGTGCGGAACCACCAGCCCCACAAAGCCGATGGAGCCTGCCATACTGACGATGGTCGCGGTAATCAGTGCGGTCGTGATAAATAACGCCAGGCGTACCCAGGGAACGGCAATCCCCAGCGATGCGGCAGCGTCGTCACCGAACGTAAAGGCATCCAGCGCCCGGGAATAGAAGAGGCAAACGGCTAACCCCAGCAGGACCACCACCAGTACCAGCTGGAATTCCGGCCAGCGTACGCCGCTGAAGCTGCCCAGCAGCCAGAACATGACATCTCGCGCCTGCTGTGCGCTGGCTGACGTGCTGATGGTGTAGGCGGTAATGGCATTGAACAACTGCGAAGCCGCAACGCCTGCCAGAATAGTGCGTTCATTGCCGCCGCGCGCGCCATTCGTCAGAAAAGCGACAAATGCAAAGGCGGCGAAGGCACCCGCGAAGGCCCCTGCTGAGAGCGAAACGGCTCCCGTTCCCACACCCAGCACCACGACGGAAACCGCCCCGGTTGAGGCCCCCGCAGACACGCCGAGAACATAGGGTTCCGCCAGCGCGTTCTTCAACAGACTTTGCAGGACGGCACCGCAGATGGCTAGCCCGGCGCCACAGCAGGCAGCAACCAGCGCACGGCTCAGACGAAAGTCCCAGATAACGCTCTCATAGATGCGGTTGAGCGGAACCTCGGTGAGCCCCATTTTATTGCTGATAGCATAAAACACGTTATCCAGCGGGATGGACAGTTCACCGACGCTGACGCCAAGGGCGATGACCAGAAACAACAGTACAATGGCAAGCAGAGCAGACGTGGTCAGGAACAGGCCCTGGCGGGCCTGAAGTACAGCGGCTGTCATCAGTTCAGCCCCAGTTTTCTGAGCTGTTCACCCACCTGTTCAGCACCGTAAATTGTACGAATCGTTGGGTTCATCGCCTGGCCGTCCATCACCACGATATGGCCTTTTTTGACGGCATCAAGCTGGCTGACGGCAGGATCGTTTTTCAGGAATTTGATTTTTTCTTCCGCGTTATCCAACGCCCAGCGGTTACGGTCCAGACTGGAGACCACAATCACATCCGGATTAGCGGCAATAATGCTTTCCCAGCCCACGGTTGGCCATTCGGTTTCAGATGTAATGGCGTTGTGCCCGCCCAGCACGTTGGCAATAAATCCGGAGGCGCTGTTTTTACCGCCGACGTAAGCATCAGCCGAAGGAGAGGAGCTTGAGAACCAGAAAACAAAGGAGAGGTCCTTTTTGTTTTTACCAAACTCCTGGCGCAGGTCAGCCTCACGTTTTTTGAAATCGGCAATGACGGCCTGGCCGCGATCTTCCACGTTAAAGATTTTGGCAAAATCCTCAATCTCCTTATAGAGATAGGTCATGTCCCACAGCTTCTGGCGGCTGCCGTACATATCTCCTGTGGCTTTTTTGGTCGCGCACATGCCCGGTGAGACGTAGCTATTCACACCGACGGTCGCCAAATCTTCACGTTTTGCGACCTTACTCTCAGGCCCAAGTAACAGAGGAAGCTGGGCAGGTACAAAATCAGGATTTTGCGCAAGGATAGATTCAAGCGTAGGGATTTCTACCGTCAGGGTTTTGATTTTTGCGTTCTGTTCAGCCAGCTGCGGCAGCACTTTGGTCGGCCAGAAGGCGCTGGCCTTCACCTTATCCTGCAGGCCGAGCAGGAGCAAAATTTCGACGGTATTCTGACCCAGGGCCACGACGCGTTCCGGCGCTTTGGTGAAGGTCTCTTTATAACCACAGTTTTCAATGGTCAGAGGATATGTGGTTGCCAGAGCAGAACTGACCGACGCAATCGCCAGGCCCAACGCGCAGATGACCTTTTTCATTAAACGCTACCCTTCATTAAAATTATTTTTTGATGCAAATGAAACGCATTATTAAGGCGGAATTTTATACAGAGGAAACGATTTTGTGTCAATGAGGGACAATTGCGCAGGGTGACAAAAGGCGGTGCCAGAATAACACCGCCAGATTGCGGACTTACAGCAGGTTCTCTTTATCAATCCCGAGGCGCTTCATCCGCGACAGCAGGGTCGTGCGTTTTAAGCCTAAACGCTGGGCTGCCCCTTTCGGGCCGGCAACCACGCCGTTCGTCTCTTTCAGCACGCGCATAATGAGCTGATATTCATCTTCTCCCTCTTTTGCGATCTCGGCTGCGGTCACGGTCGTTTCAGGCAGAGAAACCTCCGGCAGGGAGAGTTGCAGCACATTGCCACGCGTGAGCAGCACCGCACGCTCAATGACGTTTTCCAGTTCGCGGACGTTACCCGGCCACTCCATCGACGAGAGGGTGCGTAGCGTTTCGGCAGGAATACTGTCGATATTTCGCCCCATTCGGCGGGCGATCTTCGCGGTAAAGGCTTTTACCAGTAGGGGGATATCTTCCGGACGTTCGCGCAGCGGGGGCAGGCAGATCGGGAAGACGTTCAGGCGATAGTAGAGATCGCTTCTGAATTCGCGGTCGGCGACCATTTTTTTCAGGTCGCGGTTGGTGGCGGCAATCAGCCGCACGTCAGTCTGGATAAGCTTGTTGCTGCCAAGGCGCTCAAACTCCTGCTCCTGCAAGACGCGCAGCAGTTTAGGCTGCAACTCCAGCGGCATATCGCCCACTTCGTCGAGGAACAGCGAGCTTTTATCGGCCAGTTCAAAACGCCCCAGGCGCTGGCTGCTGGCCCCGGTAAATGCGCCGCGCTCGTGGCCGAAGAGGTCACTTTCCAGCAGGCCCGCAGGCATCGCCGCGCAGTTCATCTTCACCATCCGGCGGCTGTTGCGATTGCTCAGGTTGTGGATGGCTCTGGCAATCAGCTCTTTACCCGTGCCGGTTTCACCCAAAATCAGCACCGTGCTGTCGCTCTGCGCCACCATTTCCACCTGCTTGAGGACGCTGTACATCGCATCGCTGCGCCCGATGATTTCGCCAAACTCGCTGTCCACATTATTAAGCTGCTCGGTCAGGGCCAGGTTCTCGTCCACCAGCCGCTCTTTCAGGCGATGGATCTCCTGATAGGCGAGGGCGTTATCCAGCGCGATGGAGATACGCTCGGCAATCTGACGCAGCAGCTTCAGGTTGGCGGTGGTAAACACGGCTTCATCACACTGCGCCAGTTTCAGCACGCCAAGCATGGTGTTGCCGGACATCAGCGGTAGCAGGCACAGGGTCTGGATCTTATTGCCCCAGGTGTTAAACAGCATTCGCTCATACGGCGCCACCGGATCCTGTTCGCTCAGGTTAAGCAGGAGGATCTCTTTGCTTTTGAATACTCGTTCAGAAAGGGTGCCCGCTTCATCCACTTCACTTTGCTCATGCGCCGGGTTGGCTTCATCGAGATAGTGCGTGGAATAGATATTCAGCTTGCCCTTGCGATGCCCCCGCAGCGCAATACTGATAGCGTCGATTTTGAAATAGTGGTGGATCTCTTTTGAGACTTCGCTGACCAACTCATCCATATCGAGACGTGACAGCACGGCGTTAGTGATTGCCACCAGGATGCGGAAGTTATCGCGCTCGCGGCTCAGCAGGTCGTAATCCACGTTATTGGTGACGCGACTTTGGATCTGCTCTGCCACCACGGCCACAATCTGGGTAAAGGTGTGCAGACGCTCGTACTCCGCTTCGCTCCAGGGCCGGTCGGTCGTGCGGATGAACTCGCAGCCGCCAAAGATATGGCCCTCCGCCGCCAGCGGCAGCATGCTGTAGTGGCCAAAAGGCTGATAGAGGTTGCTCCCGGCAAGCCGCGGCCACGCCATCCTGAACTCCTCAAAATTGCAGTGCAGGGCTTCCGGACGGGAGAGAATGCGGCGCACCGGACCATGCGCCAGATACGTTTCATCTTCGTATTCAAACGTTTTGCCATTATCACGCGTTGAGTAGTAGCTCGCGCGTTGCGTTCCGCTATGCCAGAGCACAATTGCGGCGCTGTCTGCCAGGGCTGATTGCCTGACCAGTCGCGTCAAAGCATCGCTTAGCGCGCTGAGATCGGGCTGCTGTAAAAGTGTGCGCGTGATATCAAACAGGCCCTGCTGTCCAAGATCGCTCATCGGTGTATACGGCATTATTGCTTTCCAATTGAAACTGGCAGAAAAGAGACATTCAGTGCTGAACGCTTATGGCGCGGTTCTAGCAAATTCGGGGTAACGGTTCAGCGTGCGGCAGATCCAGTGTGCGCTTCACGCCGTAAAGCCCGGTCAGGCGCACCCCTCTGCGCTCAACCACTTCCCCAATGATGGCGGCATCTTTCCCTAATGGATGCGACCGCAGCCCGGCCAGGACAGATTCCGCCGCTGCGCGTTCAACGCCGATCACCAGCTTGCCTTCGTTCGCAAAGTTGAGGGGATCAAGCCCTAGCAGCTCGCACAGCCCGCGTACGGCGGGTTTGACAGGCAGACCACGCTCGGTCAGTTCAATCCCGCACCCGCAGCTTACGGCGAACTCGTGGACGACGGCATTCACGCCGCCACGGGTGGCGTCGCGCAGGGCTTTCACACCAGGAATGGCGCGCAGCGTCTGAATAAGCGGGGTAAGCACCGCACAGTCGCTACGCAGTTCGCCGTCCAGCCCTAACCCTTCGCGCAGATTAAGAATCGTCGCGCCATGGCATCCCAGCGTGCCGCTCACCAGCAGAACGTCGCCCACGCTAAGTTGCTGTGCGCCCCAGTGGATGTCGGCGGGGATCGCGCCCATCCCGGCGGTGTTGATAAACAGTTTGTCGGCGGCGCCGCGCTGAACCACTTTGGTATCGCCGGTGACGACAGCGATCCCCGCCTCGCGCGCCGTCTGTGCCATGCTGTTGACCACCGCCGTGAGCGTCTCCATCGGCAGCCCCTCTTCAAGGATAAACCCGCAGGAGAGGTAGCGTGGAATGGCGCCGCTGACGGCAACATCGTTGGCTGTGCCGCAGATGGCGAGCTTGCCGATATCACCGCCCGGGAAAAACAGCGGGTCAATGACGTAGCTGTCGGTGGAGAACGCCAGCCTGTCGCCCTGGGCCGTGAGTGTCGAGAGCGCGATGCGCGCCTGGTCTTCCTGCTCGGCGAGCCAGGGGTTGTTAAAAGCCTCCATAAACAGCCGGTTAATCAACTGCTGCATCGCCTGTCCACCGCTTCCGTGCGCCATTTCCACCGTGTTCATGCTTCACACTCCTGGTTGCGATATTGATACCACGCGGCGCATGCCCCTTCGGAGGAGACCATCAGCGCGCCAAACGCGGTTTGCGGGTTACAGGTGTTGCCAAATAACGGGCATTGATGAGGTTTACACTTACCGGTGAGCACGTCGCCACAGCGAGAACGGGGATCGTCGCACACCTGCTGCGGCTGCGGGCGGAAATGTGTTTCTGCATCAAACGCGCGATAGGCTGGCGTGAGGCGCACGCCGGATTCGGCAATCAGCCCCAGACCGCGCCACTCGCTGTCGCCTTCAACGCTAAACACGTCGGCAATGGCCTGCTGGGCCCGTTCATTTCCCGCATCGGGCACCACGCGGCGGTACTGGTTTTCGACCGCACTCAGGGCCGCTATTTTCTGCTCAACCAGCATGGTCACACCTTGCAGTAGATCAAGTGGCTCGAAACCAGCGACCACTAACGGACGATTGTACTGTTCAGAGATGAAACCGTAGGCGTCTGTGCCAATCACCATGCTGACGTGTCCCGGCGCCAGAAAGGCGTCGATACCGTTATCCGGCTCCTCCAGCAGGCTGCGCAGCGTGGGAATGAGCGTGATGTGCTGACAGAAAAAGAAAAAATTAGTGACGTTGCGGGCTTTGGCCTGCTGCAGCGTAATGGCCGTCGCGGGCATAGTGGTTTCAAAACCCAGCCCAAAAAAGACGACGTTGCGCTCAGGGTTAACCCTCGCCAGCGTCAGGGCATCCATTGGCGAGTAGACGATCCGCACGTCCGCACCGCGCGCTTTCGCCTGCAGCAGCGAGCCATTTTTCCCCGGCACGCGCATCGCATCGCCAAAGGTACAGAAAATGACGTCAGGCTGGCTGGCAATTTCAATACAGCTGTCGATGCGGCCCATTGGTAACACGCAGACCGGGCAGCCGGGGCCGTGGATAAACTCGATGTTATCTGGCAGTAGCTGGTCGAGGCCAAATTTGAAGATGGCGTGCGTGTGTCCGCCGCACACCTCCATGATCCGCAGCGGCCTTTCTTTCGTGTTGTTCAGCAGCGCCGCCCGTGTTTTCAGGTGCCCGATAAGCTGCAGTACCTGTTCTGGCGCGCGGTATTCATCAACGTAACGCATGTGCTACCGCTCCTCGCCGTACAGCAGGGCGCCCACGTCAGGCTCCACGTCAAACATGTTTTGCAGCGCATCCAGCGTGTCGCGGGCTTCCGCTTCGTTAATCACGCTCATTGCAAAGCCCACATGGACCAGCACCCACTGGCCGAGACGTGACGCGCCGGTTTCATCGGTACAGCCCACCAGCGTCAGATCCACATCGCGCAATATACCGCAGACCTCCACCCTGGCCTGGTTACCGTCGATTGCCTGAATTTGTCCGGGTACGCCTATGCACATCGTTCGCTCTCCAGCCAGTTTAGCCATGCGTCCATGCCGTCGCCGCGCGTGGCGGAGACCAGCACGATCGCAATCTCCGGATTCACTTCGCGGGCATACGCCAGGCATTTCTCCACGTCGAAATTCAGGTACGGCAGCAGGTCGACTTTGTTCAGCAACATCAGGGAGGCGGCGGCAAACATATGCGGGTACTTCAGCGGCTTGTCTTCCCCTTCGGTGACGGAGAGCACCGCGACTTTGTGGCGCTCGCCGAGGTCAAAGCTCGCCGGGCACACGAGGTTACCGACGTTTTCAATAAACAGGATGCCGCTCTCTTCAAGCGGCAAACGCGGTGCGGCATCAGCAATCATCTGCGCATCCAGATGGCAGCCTTTGCCCGTGTTGACCTGAATCGCCGGGGTGCCGGTTTCACGAATGCGCGCGGCATCGTTTACGGTCTGCTGATCGCCCTCGATCACCGCGCAAGAGACGCGTTTGTTCAGGCGCTTGAGTGTTTCTGTTAACAGCGTGGTTTTGCCTGAACCCGGGCTGGAGACCAGGTTCAGCACCAGCTGTTTGCGGGCGGCAAAGCGCGCGCGATTGCGGGCCGCGAGCTGGTTATTTTTGTCCAGCACGTTGATCTCGACGTCCAGCATCTGCCGCTGGCTCATGCCCGGCGCATGAGTGCCCGCTTCGCCGTGGCCGTAGTGCAGGTCGCCCGCGTCAGAGCGTTGCGGCGCAAAGGTAATGCCGGTCAGAACTGCCGCAGGACGCGGGGCAGGGGAAAAGGGCGCGGAGCGAAACGCGGAGTGGGGGCGGTGTTCGTCCCCTTCTATATACAGGTTGCCTTCGGCGCAACCGCAGGTACTACACATACATTACTCCTTCTCGATTTCGAGGCGTTGGATCTGCATACCGTCATCCGCCACGATCCGCAGCCCGGTACGCTGGCACTGCGGACAGCGCTGAACCTTTGAGGAGAGCAGCGTGACGTACTGCTGACACTGCTCGCACCAGCACTCCGCCTGCTGCTCGTCGATATGCAGCTCGCAGCCTTCCGCCAGCGTGCCGCGGCATACCAGCTCAAAACAGAAGGTCAGGGCGCTGGTCTCGACGCAGGAAAATGCCCCGATCTTCAGCCAGACGCCGGTGACGCGTTTCGCGTGGTTTTGCACTGCCTGCTGTTCGATAAGTTCAAGCGCTCGCTGGCAGAGGGTGATTTCGTGCATGACGCCTCCTCAATGAATTGCCCCGGTAATGCAATAACAGTGCCAGCCTGTATTTTGTCAGGGCGTGACGATGTCAATGCTGTCGAAATGACACGTCGACACCGCCGCGTTGACAGCAGTTTTGAAATTAAAGGCCAATAAAATCAGTTAATTAAAAACTGGCACGGAATCTGCTTAACAGCCGCTATCTCCATTAACCGGATACCTTTTATGACTATTTGGGAAATCAGCGAAAAAGCGGATTACATCGCGCAGCGCCACCAGCAGCTACAGGAGCAGTGGCACCTCTACTGCAACTCTCTGGTTCAGGGGATCACCCTGTCAAAAGCGCGTCTGCATCATGCGATGAGTTGTGCGGCGCAAGGCGATATGCGCTTTGTCCTCTTCGGCCACTTCACGGTCTTTGTCACCCTGGCAGACAGCTTTAACAGCCACACCATTGAGTACTACGTCGAGAACAAAGAGGGTGAAAAACAGTGTATTGCGCAAGCGCAACTGATGGCTGACGGCATGGTCGATGGCTACGTCAGCAACCGCGATCGCCAGCAGGTGCTTGAACACTATCTGGAGAAAATCGCGCCGGTTTACAACGGGCTTTATCACGCGGTTGAACACGACTTACCGGTCGACCTGAAACAGCTGATCGCCGGAAACCCTTCCGCAAACGTTGCCTGAGAACCGAGTGTCGAAAAGTGTCGAGAAGACAGCTTTTCGTCGTCAAAAATGACCATCACCTGAGGATTGCCCGGTGAACCGTTTTGTAATTGCTGACTCGACGGTCTGTATTGGCTGTCGAACCTGTGAGGCGGCGTGTTCGGAAACTCACCGCCTGCACGGGCTGCAGTCCATGCCGCGCCTTCGCGTCATGCGTAATGAAAAAGAGTCTGCTCCGCAGCTCTGCCACCACTGTGAAGATGCCCCCTGCGCGGGTGTTTGTCCGGTGAATGCCATCACCCGCGTTGATGGCGCGGTCCAGCTGAACGAAAGCCTGTGCGTCAGCTGCAAGCTGTGCGGCATTGCCTGCCCGTTCGGCGCCATTGAATTTTCCGGCAGCCGTCCGCTGCACATTCCGGCCAATGCCAACTCCCCGAAAGCGCCGCCCGCGCCACCGGCTCCGGCACGCGTAAGTACGCTACTGGACTGGGTTCCCGGCATCCGCGCCGTGGCGGTGAAGTGTGACCTGTGCAGCTTTGATGAACAGGGACCGGCCTGCGTGCGGACCTGTCCGACCAAGGCGCTCATTCTGGTTAACATCCGCGATATCGCCCGTACCAGCAAACGCAAGCGCGAGCTGACCATTAATACTGACATCGGCGATCTTTCACTTCTGCAGGCGCTTAACGAGGGGGCGAAATGAACGCGATAGACATGATTAACAGCGCCGTAGCGTACTTTGCGGCCGCCGCCGTGCTGGCGCTGCTCTTCTCTTTCCATAAAATCCTGAGCGGCTGGATAGCCGGTATCGGCGGGGCGCTCGGCAGCCTGATGACGCTCGCGGCAGGCGGTGTCGTTTTGCTGGGGGGGCAATCCACAGAGGCCGTGATGCCGCTGATTCGTCACAGCGTTGAGATTACGCCGCTGAATGCCATCTGGCTGGTGACGTTCGGTCTGTGCGGGCTGTTTGTCAGCCTGTTCAATATCGACTGGCACCGCCACCAGCACACCAGAGCTAATGGTCTGCTGGTAAACCTGCTCATGGCGACGGCGGTCTGCACCGTTATCGCCAGCAATCTTGGCGCGCTGGTGGTGATGGCCGAAATTATGGCCCTGTGCGGCGTGTTCCTGACGGGCTGTAGCGCCTCCGGCAAGCTATGGTTTGCCCTCGGTCGCCTCGGCACGCTGCTGCTGGCGCTGGCCAGCTGGCTGGTGTGGCAACGCTTTGGCACGCTGGATTTCTCTGCGCTCAGCGGCCATCCGCTGGGGAGTGACGTCTGGCTGCTGGGCGTTGTGGGCTTTGGCCTGCTCGCCGGGATCATCCCGCTGCACGGCTGGGTGCCGCAGGCGCATGCCAATGCCTCCGCGCCCGCCGCCGCGCTGTTCTCTGTGGTGGTGATGAAAGTGGGTTTGTTCGGGATTTTGGTACTCACGCTGACCAGCGGGCAACCACCGCTGTGGTGGGGTGTCGTGCTGCTGCTGGCCGGGATGATCACCGCGTTCGTGGGTGGCCTGTACGCGCTGATGGAGCACAACATCCAGCGTTTGCTGGCGTACCACACGCTCGAAAATATCGGCATTATCCTGCTCGGTCTTGGCGCGGGCGTCACCGGTCTGGCGCTGAATCAGCCCGCGTTGATTGCCGCCGGGTTTATCGGTGGTCTGTATCACCTCGTCAACCACAGCCTGTTTAAAAGCACCCTGTTCCTCGGTGCGGGCAGCGTCTGGTTCCGCACCGGTCATCGGGATATCGAAAAGCTCGGCGGCATTGGCAAAAAGATGCCGGTGATTTCCCTGGCGATGCTGGTGGGGCTGATGGCGATGGCCGCGCTGCCGCCACTGAACGGTTTTGCCGGCGAGTGGGTGATCTACCAGTCTTTCTTCGCGCTCGGTCAGAGCGATGCGTTTATCGGCCGTTTGCTGGGGCCGCTGTTGGCGGTCGGCCTGGCGATTACCGGGGCGCTGGCGGTGATGTGTATGGCGAAAGTCTACGGCGTTACCTTCCTTGGCGCACCGCGCACGCGTGAGGCTGAAAATGCCTGCTGTGCACCGGTATTGATGGCCACCAGCGTGGTTGCGCTGACGCTGTGCTGCATCGCGGGTGGGGTTGCCGCGCCGTGGCTGCTGCCGCTGCTCGGAAACGCTATTCCGTTGCCGCTTGAGACGGCACAAACCACCGTTTCCCAACCGATGATAGCCCTGCTGCTGATTGCCTCTCCGCTGCTGCCGTTCGTGCTGATGCTGTTCTTTAAACGCGATCGACTCGCCTCCCGTGCGCGCGGCGCAGCCTGGGCCTGCGGCTACGAACACGAGCGGTCAATGGTCATCACCGCCCACGGTTTCGCCATGCCGGTAAAAGAGAACTTCGCCGCCGTGCTGAAGCTGCGCCACTGGCTCAACCCGCAGGGTTGGGTTCCGGGCTGGCAGAGTGCTGCCGCGCCCGCACTGTTCCGCCGTCTGGCGCTGATTGAGCTGTCGGTGCTGGTGGTCATTGTGATTTCACGAGGAGCCTGACATGAGTCTGTTACTGGCAATTCTTCAGGCGCTGGTGCTGTTTGCCGTTGCGCCGCTGCTCTCGGGCATCACGCGCGTGGCGCGCGCCCGGATGCACAACCGTCGCGGGCCTGGCGTGCTCCAGGAGTACCGCGATCTCTTCAAGCTGCTCTCTCGCCAGAGCGTGGCGCCCGATGCCGCAGGCTGGGTCTTTCGCCTGACGCCGTTTGTGATGGTTGGCGTGATGCTCACCATCGCCACCGCGCTGCCCGTCGTCACGGTGGGCTCACCGCTGCCTGCGCTTGGCGATCTGATCACGCTTATCTACCTCTTCGCCATCGCCCGTTTCTTCTTTGCGATTGCGGGTCTGGACACCGGAAGTCCGTTTACCGGCCTCGGTGCCAGCCGCGAGGCGATGCTGGGTGTGCTGGTTGAGCCGATCCTGCTGCTGGGGCTGTGGGTCGCCGCGCAGGTCGCAGGCTCCACCCATATCAGCTTTATCACCCATACCGTTTATCACTGGCCGGTAAGCCGCTCCATTCCGCTGGTGCTGGCACTCTGCGCCTGCGCGTTCGCCACGTTTATTGAGATGGGCAAACTGCCGTTCGATCTCGCGGAAGCCGAGCAGGAATTACAGGAGGGGCCACTCACCGAATACAGCGGCTACGGCTTTGCGGTACTGAAGTGGGGGATCAGCCTCAAGCAGCTGGTGGTGCTGCAGATGTTTGTCGGCGTCTTCTTCCCGTGGGGGCAGATGACGCACTTTTCCGCGGGCGGCCTGGTGCTGGCCGTCGTGGTTGCTGCGATCAAGCTGCTTATCGGCGTGCTGGTGATTGCGCTGTTCGAGAACAGCATGGCGCGTCTGCGTTTTGTGGCGACCTCGCGCATCACCTGGGCCGGTTTTGGCTTTGCATTTTTAGCGTTCGTCTCCTTGCTGGTGGCGTGATTAAAGAGAGTGTTTATGTCTGAAGAAAAGAAAGGTCAGCAGTATCTCGCCGCGTTGCACCAGGCTTTCCCCGGCGTGGTGCTGGAAGAGTCCTGGCAAACCAAAGACCAGATCACCGTCACCATAAAGGTGAACTACCTGCCGGAGGTGGTGGAGTTTCTTTACTACCAGCAGGGCGGCTGGCTGTCGGTGCTGTTCGGTAACGACGAGCGCCAGCTATGTGGCAATTACGCCGTGTACTACGTGATGTCGATGGAGCAGGGCGAGAAGTGCTGGCTGACCGTGCGCGTCGAAGTCGATCCGAATAAGCCGGAATATCCGTCCGTTACGCCGCGGGTGCCTGCTGCCGTCTGGGGCGAACGAGAAGTGCGCGACATGTACGGCCTGGTGCCGGTCGGCCTGCCGGACGAGCGCCGCCTGGTACTGCCGGACGACTGGCCGGATGAACTCTATCCGCTGCGTAAAGACAGCATGGACTACCGCCAGCGCCCGGCGCCGACCACCGACAGCGAAACCTACGAGTTCATTAACGAGCTGGGCAGTAAAAAGAACAACGTGGTGCCGATTGGCCCGCTGCACGTCACCTCCGACGAACCGGGCCACTTTCGTCTGTTCGTCGACGGCGAAAACATTATCGACGCCGACTACCGCCTGTTCTACGTCCATCGCGGCATGGAAAAGCTGGCGGAAACCCGCATGGGCTACAACGAAGTGACGTTCCTTTCTGACCGCGTGTGCGGCATCTGCGGCTTTGCCCACAGCACCGCTTACACCACGTCGGTAGAAAACGGTATGGGGATCGTGGTGCCGGAACGTGCGCAGATGATCCGCGCCATTCTGCTGGAGGTGGAACGTCTGCACTCGCACCTGCTAAACCTTGGCCTGGCCTGCCACTTCGTCGGTTTTGACTCCGGGTTTATGCAGTTCTTCCGCGTGCGTGAAGCCTCGATGAAGATGGCGGAGATCCTCACCGGGGCACGTAAAACCTACGGGCTGAACCTGATCGGCGGGATCCGCCGCGACCTGCTGAAAGATGACATGATCCAGACCCGTCAGCTGGCGCAGCAGATGCGTCGGGACGTGCAGGAGCTGGTGGATATGCTGCTCAGCACGCCAAACATCGAGCAGCGCACCGTAGGGATTGGCCGTCTTGATCCGGAAATTGCCCGCGACTTCAGCAACGTCGGCCCGATGGTGCGCGCCAGCGGCCACGCCCGCGACACCCGCGCCGATCACCCGTTCGTCGGCTACGGCCTGCTGCCCATGACCGTGCACAGCGAGCAGGGCTGCGACGTCATCTCACGTCTGAAAGTCCGCATCAACGAGGTGTTCACTGCCCTGAACATGATCGACTTTGGCCTCGATAACCTGCCGGGCGGTCCGCTGATGGTAGAGGGCTTCACCTACATCCCGAACCGCTTCGCGCTCGGCTTTGCAGAAGCGCCGCGCGGGGACGATATCCACTGGAGCATGACTGGCGACAACCAGAAGCTCTACCGTTGGCGCTGCCGTGCGGCGACCTACGCCAACTGGCCAACGCTGCGCTACATGCTGCGCGGCAATACGGTCTCCGATGCGCCGCTGATCATCGGTAGCCTCGACCCTTGCTACTCCTGCACCGATCGCATGACCGTGGTGGACGTGCGCAAGAAGAAAAGTCAGGTGGTGCCGTACAAAGAGCTTGAGCGCTACAGCATCGAGCGTAAGAACTCGCCGCTGAAATAAGGACTCGTCATGTTTACCTTTATCAAAAAAGTGATCAAAACCGGCACGCAGACCAGCCGTTATCCGCTGGAGCCGATGCCGGTCGATAAAAACTTTCGCGGCAAGCCGGAGCACAATCCGCAGCAGTGCATCGGCTGCGCGGCCTGCGTCAATGCCTGCCCGTCGAATGCCCTGACGGTGGAAACGGATCTCAAAACCGGCGAACTGGCCTGGCAGTTTAACCTCGGACGCTGCATTTTCTGCGGCCGCTGCGAGGAAGTTTGCCCGACGGTCGCCATTCGCCTGTCGCAGGAGTACGAGCTGGCAGTGTGGAAGAAAGCCGATTTCCTCCAGCAGTCGCGTTTCGCGCTGTGTCACTGCCGCGTCTGCAAGCGTCCGTTCGCCGTGCAAAAAGAGATCGACTACGCCATCGCGCTGCTGCAGCACAACGGTGACGTCCGGGCGGAACATCACCGTGAAAGTTTTGAAACCTGCCCGGAGTGCAAGCGTCAGAAATGCCTGCTGCCGTCCGACCGGATTGATATCACCCGCCATATGAGAGAGGCCAGCTGATGGAACACTTACTCGGCCCGCGCGACGACAATGGCATGCCGGTGCCAATGACGGTGGAGGAATCCATTGCCAGCATGAAGGCGTCGCTGCTGAAAAAAATCAAACGTTCGGCCTACGTCTACCGCGTGGACTGCGGCGGCTGTAACGGCTGCGAGATCGAGATCTTCGCTACGCTGTCGCCGCTGTTTGACGCTGAACGCTTCGGTATCAAAGTGGTGCCGTCTCCGCGCCATGCGGATATTCTGCTGTTTACCGGGGCGGTCACCCGTGCCATGCGCTCGCCCGCGCTGCGTGCCTGGCAGTCTGCGCCAGACCCGAAAATCTGCATCTCCTACGGTGCCTGCGGCAACAGCGGCGGCATCTTCCACGATCTCTACTGCGTCTGGGGCGGCACCGACAAAATCGTACCGGTGGATGTTTACATTCCGGGCTGCCCGCCGACGCCTGCCGCCACGCTGTACGGCTTTGCGATGGCGCTTGGCCTGCTGGAGCAGAAAATCCACGCCCGTGAACCGGGCGAGCTCGACAACCAGCCCGCGATGCTCCTCCATCCGGATATGGTGCAGCCGCTGCGGGTGAAGGTCGACCGTACGGCGCGCAGGCTGGCGGGCTACCGTTATGGTCGTCAGATTGCCGACGATTATCTGCGTTTGCTGAGCCAGGGCGAGCAGCAGGTAGCCCGCTGGCTGGAGGCGGAAAACGATCCGCGTCTGAATGAGATTGTGGCGAACCTGAACAGCATTGTGGACGAGGCGCGTATCCGATGAGTGAAACGGTGGTGTTCAGTCAACTGAGCCGTAAGTTTATTGATGAGAACGATGCCACGCCGGATGCGGCGCAGCAGGTGGTCTATTACAGCCTGGCGATTGGGCATCACCTCGGGGTGATTGACTGTCTGGAGGCCGCGCTGAGCTGCCCCTGGCCTGAGTATCTGGCGTGGATCGCCACGCTGGAGGAGGGCAGCACGGCGCGGCGTAAAATGGAAGGCGTGCCAAAGTACGGTGAGATCGTCATCGATGCCAACCACATTGCGATGCTCGCCAACGCCTTTGATGCGGCGCTGAGCAGGCAATCCGCCGAACAGCAGGCGTGGAGCAAAACGTTGCTCGGCATGCTGCATGATATTCATCAGGAGAGTGCCATCTACCTGATGGTGAGGAGATTACATGACTGACGTTTTATTGTGTGTCGGCAACAGCATGATGGGCGACGACGGCGCGGGCCCGCTGCTGGCAGAGATGTGCGCCGCGAACCCGCAGGGCAACTGGGTGGTGATTGACGGCGGTAGCGCGCCAGAAAATGACGTGGTCGCCATCCGCGAGCTGCGCCCGGAGAGGCTGCTGATTGTCGATGCTACCGATATGGGGCTCAACCCCGGTGAGATCCGACTCATTGACCCGGACGACATTGCCGGGATGTTTATGATGACGACCCACAATATGCCGCTGAATTACCTCGTGGATCAGATCAAGGACGACGTGGGCGAGGTGCTGTTCCTGGGGATTCAGCCGGACATTGTTGGGTTTTATTACCCGATGACGCCACCGGTAAAAGAGGCGGTGGAAGTGGTTTATTCACGGCTTGAAGGGTGGGTTGGGGACGGGGGGTTTTCT
>NZ_JTLF01000144.1:0-6358 GCF_000798855.1 Enterobacter sp. ZOR0014
CCATCATTATGAGTGATGTGCTCTAACCAACTGAGCTACGTAGCCATCTTTTTTCGCGTTACCTTATCGGCGTTGCGGGGCGCATTATGCGTATAGACCCTTGCAGCGTCAACACCTTTTTCAACGAAAATAGCCGGAATGTGACTGTTTGGTTAGGTTGCGAACAGCGTGACCGAATATTCGGCAATTATTGGTTATTAATCGTTTTTCGAGAGTGAAATGCAAGGCAAAAAAAAGGCCCCAGAGGGGCCTGATTAGAATCGTCGCGATTATTTGTAGGCAGACTGGTGAACGCCTACCGCGCGGCCTGATGGATCGTTCATCGCTTTGAAAGATTCATCCCATTCAATCGCTTTGGCAGACGAGCAGGCGACGGATGGGCCACCCGGAACACACTCTGCCGCACTCGGCACCGGGAACAGCTCTTCAAAGATTTCACGGTACAGATACGCTTCCTTCGAGCCCGGCGTGTTGTACGGGAAGCGGAAGCTTGCCGTTTCCAGTTGCTGGTCGGAAATCTGTTTTGCTGCCACCTCTTTCAGGGTGTCGATCCAGCTGTAACCTACACCATCAGAGAACTGCTCTTTCTGACGCCACGCCACGCTCGCGGGCAGGTATGATTCAAAACATTCGCGCAGGATATGTTTTTCCATTTTACCGTTGCCGCACATTTTGTCCTGCGGGTTGATACGCATCGCCACGTCGAGGAATTTCTTATCCAGGAACGGGACACGCGCTTCCACTCCCCATGCCGACATTGCTTTGTTGGCACGTGCACAGTCAAACATATGCAGTGCCTGCAATTTACGCACGGTCTCTTCATGCAGCTCTTTGGCGTTTGGCGCTTTATGGAAGTACAGGTAGCCGCCAAACACTTCGTCAGAACCTTCACCGGACAGGACCATCTTGATGCCCATCGCTTTAATCTTACGCGACATCAGGTACATCGGTGTTGAGGCACGAATGGTAGTAACATCATAAGTTTCAATGTGATAGATCACATCGCGGATTGCATCCAGGCCTTCCTGCACGGTGAAGTGAATTTCATGGTGCACGGTGCCCAGATGGTTTGCCACTTCCTGCGCAGCTTTCAGGTCAGGTGCCCCTTCAAGACCCACGGCAAAGGAGTGCAGCTGCGGCCACCAGGCTTCGGAGCGCTCCTGATCTTCCACGCGGCGAGCGGCGAATTTCTTGGTGATCGCGGAGATCACGGAGGAGTCCAGACCGCCGGAGAGCAGCACGCCGTAAGGTACATCTGACATCAGGTGGCTTTTCACGGAATCTTCCAGCGCCTGACGCAGCTCGGCTTTATCCGTCACGTTGTCTTTAACCGCGTCATAATCGAACCAGTCGCGCTGGTAGTACGGACGGATCTCACCGTCTTTACTCCACAGATAGCTGCCTGCCGGGAACTCTTTAATGGTGCGGCAGACCGGTACCAGAGCTTTCATTTCAGAGGCAACATAGAAGTTGCCGTGTTCATCGTGGCCCATGTACAGCGGGATAATACCGATATGGTCGCGGCCAATCAGATACGCGTCTTTTTCGCTATCGTACAGGGCGAAGGCAAACATACCCTGCAGGTCGTCCAGGAATTCCGGACCTTTCTCCTGATAGAGCGCCAGAATCACTTCACAGTCAGACCCGGTCTGGAAGACGTAGCGATCGCCGTACTCGGCGCGCAGTGCCTGATGGTTATAGATTTCACCGTTAACAGCCAGCGCGTGCGTTTTTTTCTCGTTATACAGCGGCTGTGCACCGGCGTTGACGTCTACGATAGACAGACGTTCGTGAGCCAGAATCGCTTTATCACTGGCGTAAACGCCTGACCAGTCCGGGCCGCGATGGCGCATCAGGCGGGACAGTTCGAGTGCTTTTTTACGCAGTTCGCCCGCGTCAGTTTTAATATCCAGTACGCCAAAAATTGAACACATAACCTTCTCCGTTAACCCTGTTGCTTTGTAATGTTGCTTGCTTATGAAAATGCCGCAAAGGGAGAAGGGGCGCAAGAGATTTACGGGTGTAAACGGAAATAGTGCAATGGTGATTGCGGAATAGTGAAAAAAGAGTACGTCATGAACACTTTTATTGATGATTATGCAATAAAGTGCGCTTTTTGTTAGATGTGGTTTTATTTGTAAGGGCTAAAAATGAAAAACCACGCCCTGAGCGTGGTTTGGTATCAGATAATGTCAATTTCATCGACGGAGGGGTAAATCCAGCTTGGTCGGAACGGCATCGAATCAATGTCATCAAGCTGCGAGACGCCGGACAGCACCAGAATGGTTTCCAGACCCGCCTGGAAGCCGGCCAGAATATCCGTACGCAGGTTATCGCCGACAATAACCGTTTCTTCCGAGTGGGCCTGCATTTTATTGAGCGCGGCGCGGATGATCCATGGGCTTGGTTTGCCGACATAGAATGGCTTGCGCCCGGAGATTTTTTCAATACCGGCACACAGCGCGCCACAGGCCGGATAAAAACCTCGACCGTGGGTATCCGGGTTGGTGGCAATGAAGCGCGCGCCGTTGGCAACGAAGAACGAGGCTTTATGCATCATCTCCCAGTTATAGGAGCGCGTTTCACCCACAATCACGAAGTCCGGATTGACATCGGTAATCGTAAAGCCCGCTTTATACAGCTCGTGGATCAGCGCGCCTTCGCCGACCACGTACGCTTTTTTGCCTTCCTGACGTTTCAGAAAATCCGCCGTTGCCATCGCCGAGGTATAAAACACACTGTCCGGGACGTCGACGCCCGCCGTCGCAAAGCGGTTTGCCAGATCCTGACCGGTCTGAGAAGGGTAGTTCGTGAGAAGAACCAGAGGCATTCCTTTGTCGATGATGCGGTGAAGAAACTCCGCAGCACCTGGTACGGCAACGTTGTCGTGCATCAGCACGCCGTCGATATCACAAATTACATTCTTAATGGTCATGGACGTTCCGACATCAAAAAAAGAAGGCGTTACTATAAGGTCCGATCAACTTTCCAGCAAATGCTGCAGCAGAATACCGTTGAGCATGGCGCGTTTCACCAGCGCAAAAGCGCCAATTGCCGAGCGATGGTCAAGTTTTGAACGAACCACAGGGAGATTCTGGCGGAATGCTTTCAGCGCCTGGGTGTTAATACAGCCTTCAATCGCGGGGAGCAGCACCTTTTCTGCTTCAACAATTTCTCCGGCTATCACCACTTTTTGTGGGTTAAACAGGTTAATGGCGATGGCGATAGTTTTCCCCAGATGGCGCCCAACCTGCTCGATCACCTCACAGGCCAGCGCGTCGCCTTTATTGGCGGCTTTGCAGATGGTGCCTATCTTGCAATCAGCCAGCGTGACGCGACTCTGGTAACCTTGTTCAAGCAGATGGCGAACGCGCTGCTCAATGGCCGTGTTGGCGGCAATGGTTTCAAGGCAGCCGAAGTTACCGCAGTGGCAGCGTTCGCCCAGCGGCTCGACCTGAATGTGGCCGATCTCGCCGACGTTACCGTTGCGACCAATAAAAATCCGACCGTTAGAAATAATACCTGCGCCTGTCCCGCGGTGGACACGCACCAGAATAGAGTCTTCGCAGTCCTGACTCGCACCAAAGTAGTGCTCTGCCAGTGCCAGAGAACGAATATCGTGGCCGACAAAACAGGTCACTTTAAAGCGTTTTTCCAGCGCATCGACCAGCGCCCAGTTTTCCACCTGAATGTGCGGCATGTAGCGAATCACGCCGCTTTCCGGGTCGACCAGACCGGGTAAAATCACTGAAATTGCAATGAGCTCGCGGATCTTACGCTGACAGCTCTCAATAAAGTGCGCGATGGTATTCAGCAGCGCGTGCTCCAGCGTCTCCTGGGTGCGCTCGGGAAGGGGATAGTGCTCTTCCGCAATCGCTTTGCTGCTCAGATCGTAGAGCGTGAGCGTGGTGTCATGACGGCCGAGCCGAACGCCAATCGCCTGAAAATTGCGGGTTTCGGTAATAATGGAGATAGCGCGGCGGCCCCCGGTAGAGGCCTGCTGATCGACTTCTTTGATCAAACCGCGCTCAATAAGCTGGCGGGTAATTTTTGTCACGCTGGCGGGAGCAAGCTGGCTTTGTTCGGCTATCTGAATTCGAGAGATTGGCCCGTGTTGGTCAATCAGGCGATATACCGCCGCACTGTTAAGTTGTTTAACGAGATCGACATTACCGATTTGAGCTTGTCCGCCTGGTGTCATACTTTTACTTACTCAGTGACGACCTCGTTACCATTAACGATGGTCTTAATAATTTTATAATCGTGTGTGAATGCCGTCAGGTTTGCAACCATACCCGGTGCAATTCCGCCAAGCTGTTTATCCACGCCGATTGCGCGAGCCGGATAAAGGGTAGCCATACGCAGGACTTCATCAAGCGCAATCCCACAGTGCTCAACCAGGTTACGCACCCCTTCAATCATGGTTAAAGAGGAACCGCTCAGCGTACCGTTTTCATCCACACACAGTCCATTGCGGTAGTATATTGTTTTACCGGCAAAAATGAACTGCTCAATATTTGCACCTGCTGGTGCAGTGGCATCGGTAACCAGGCAAAGCTTGTCACCTTTCAGGCGCTTGGCATTACGAATGTTGGTGTAATCCACATGCATACCATCAGCAATAATGCCGCAGTAGACGTCTGGCTCGTCCAGAATCGCCCCGACCAGACCCGGTTCGCGACCGGTGATATAAGGCATGGCGTTGTAAAGGTGCGTGGCGAAGGTAATGCCCGCGCGGAAGCCCGCTTTGGCTTCTTTCAGCGTGGCGTTTGAGTGCCCTGCTGAAACCACAATCCCGGCGGCAGCCAGTTTGCTGATCACGTCAGTGCCGGTCATCTCTGGTGCCAGCGTCACTTTAGCGATCACATCGGCGTTCGCACACATGTAGTCGACCAGTTCAGCGTCAGGCTTGCGCACGTAATCCGGGTTATGAGTGCCTTTCTTCACGATATTCAGCCATGGCCCTTCCAGGTGCAGACCGAGCGCCTGATTAGGGTGTTTGGCGAGGTATTCGCGCATCACGCGGATACCCTGTTTCATCAGGTCATCACTGCTGGTGATGAGCGTTGGCAGATAGCTGGTGCAGCCCGATTTCTCGTTGGCTTTCTGCATGATTTCCAGCGTTTCAACCGTCACCGCCTCGGCAGTGTCATTGAATTGCACACCGCCGCAGCCGTTCAGCTGTACGTCGATGAAACCGGGGGAGATTACTGCTCCATTGAGTGAGCGCTGTTCAATCCCTGGCGGCAGTTCTGCCTGCGGACAAACACGTTCAATCAGGCCATTGGCGATAACAATCGCATGGTCATCCAGAATTTCGTGGCCGGTATAAATCCGACCGTGGGTTAAAGCGTACATAACGACCCCCGGTTAAAAAAAGCGGCCGCCTCTTAGAGAAGAGGCGGTTAATCAATTACAGACCTTTGATGTTCTCGGCTTCTAACTCGTTGAAGTATTTCAGCGTTTTCACTTTCAGCTCCATCGTGGACGGTTCGTCGCAGACGATGACTGATTTTGGATGCAGCTGCAGGCAGCTGATGGTCCACATGTGGTTAACGTTGCCTTCAACGGCAGCCTGGAGCGCTTGCGCTTTCACGCCACCCAGCACCAGAATCATCACTTCTTCGGCATCCAGCAGGGTGCCTACGCCAACGGTCAGGGCGTATTTTGGAACCTGGTTCACATCACCGTCAAAGAAGCGGGAGTTTGCCACGCGGGTGTCATGGGTCAGCGTTTTAATACGCGTGCGAGAAGCCAGGGACGATGCCGGCTCGTTAAACGCGATATGACCATCGTTGCCCACGCCGCCCATAAACAGGTGGATTTTACCGTAAGAACGGATTTTTTCTTCGTACTGACGGCATTCTGCGTCAATATCAGGCGCATTTCCATTCAGCAGGTTAATATTTTCCGCTGGGATATCAACGTGATCAAAGAAATTCCGGTGCATAAAGCTATGGTAGCTTTCCGGGTGGTCTTTTGGCAGGCCGACATATTCATCCATATTGAAGGTCACAACATGTTTGAAGCTAACCTGGCCCGCTTTGTGCATTTCAACCAGGGCTTTATACGCCGTCAGCGGAGTACCGCCGGTTGGCAGGCCAAGAACGAAAGGACGATCGGCGGTAGGCTTGAAGGCATTAATGCGGTTAACGATATGGCGAGCGGCCCATTTACCGACTTGTTCAGCAGTTGCCAGGGGAATCAGTCTCATTGTTCACCTCAAGAGTTAAAGTAGAAGAGTGGGCGGATGGCTACCGGAACCTGATACTTAAGCGTAACCTGGAACCTTTCAGGCTGGATCAATCCGTCTTGATTTTTTGAATGATAAAATAAGTTTTCGCTGTTAGCCAGTGAA
>NZ_JTLF01000155.1:0-4432 GCF_000798855.1 Enterobacter sp. ZOR0014
GTTTTTTTATATCCGCAGTATCCCCACTTCCCTACAATGTTTGTATTAATTCTGTTCATCCCCTGGAGCTGACGATGTGGTTGCTTGACCAGTGGGCAGAACGCCATATTCGCGATGCCCAAAATAAAGGTGATTTCGACGATCTCCCCGGAAGCGGCGAACCTCTTGTGCTGGAAGATGATTCGCATATTGCGCCTGAACTGCGGGCCGGATATCGTTTACTAAAAAACGCCGGCTGTCTTCCTCCTGAGCTTGAGCAGCGCAGAGAGGCCGTTGAACTTATCGATTTGCTAAAAGGTATTCGCCGGGACGATCCACGACATACTGAACTTAGCCGCAGGCTTGCCCTTGTCGAGCTCAAGTTACGTCAGGCCGGGTTGAGTACTGAATTTCTGCATGGCGAATACAGTGAAAGATTGATGCAGAAAATAAACGAGGAGTAGCGATGTACCGTATCGGTGAACTTGCAAAGCTCGCGAACGTAACGCCGGATACTATCCGATATTACGAAAAGCAGCAGATGATCGATCATGAAGTACGCACAGAAGGCGGGTTTCGGCTTTATACCGATAACGATCTACAGCGTTTAAGATTTATACGCTATGCGCGACAGCTTGGATTCACGCTGGACTCGATCCGCGAGTTATTATCGATCCGCATCGATCCTGAACATCATACCTGCCAGGAATCAAAAAGCATCGTGCAGGCCCGGCTTGATGAAGTTGAAGCCCGTATTCAGGAGCTGCAAACCATGCAACGTTCTCTGCAAAGGCTGAATGATGCCTGCTGTGGAACGGCCCATAGCAGTATTTATTGTTCAATTCTTGAAGCCCTTGAACAGGGGGCCAGTGGAGAAACGCGGGGATGTTGATTTTTAATCCACCCGGGTCTAAACTTCCGTCGTCATAAATCATGCTCAGGAGAAAAGATGAGCCACTATCAGCATACGAAGGGACAAATTAAAGACAATGCCATTGAGGCCTTACTTCACGACCCGCTTTTTCGACAGCGTGTTGAAAAGAATAAAAAAGGGAAGGGAAGTTATCTGCGTAAAAACAAACATGCAAAACGGGGTAACTGGGAGGCCAGTGGCAAGCAAGCGAATCGCTTATTTACCACTGGCCTTCCTGCTTTAATTTGCTGATTAAACGCGGTTGTTCTGCTCTTTTAACAGATCGCGGATTTCAGTCAGCAAGACTTCTTCTTTCGTTGGTGCTGGCGCAGCTGCTGGCTCTTCTTTTTTACGGTTGAGTCTGTTGATCAGCTTGATAGCCATGAAAATAGCAAACGCCACAATCACGAAATCAAATACGTTCTGAATAAATACACCATAATGCATCACTACTGCCGGGATATCCCCCTGCGCTTCACGCAGCGTGAAGGCGAATTGTTTGAAATCAATGCCCCCGATGAGCAACCCTAAAGGCGGCATGATGATATCTGCAACTAATGATGAAACAATCTTGCCGAATGCCGCACCAATAATGACACCCACTGCCAAATCAACCACGTTCCCGCGCATCGCAAATTCGCGAAATTCTTTAATAAAACTCATTATGTTCTCCTTGTGCCAGCTGACGACTATAAGTTTAACAAATGATTAGCTATTTGCCATTCGGGATAATTAAACGTTATGAAAAATAAAAGGCACAGGAATTAAGCGGTTAAAGCGTGGGTGCTCGTATGCGAGCACCCGACTCATTAAAGGAAGAAGGGACTTGGCTGGAATAAACGTTCGACGTCGGTAATAAACTTTTTATCGGTAAGGAACATAATTACGTGATCGCCTTGTTCAATACGCAAATTATCATTGGCGATCATGACATCATTCCCACGCACGACAGCGCCGATTATGGTGCCTGGCGGCAGTTTAATTTCGTCGATGGCGCGGCCCACAACGCGTGATGTGGTTTCATCACCATGCGCCACCGCTTCAATGGCTTCAGCCACACCGCGGCGGAGTGATGAAACACCGACAATGTCCGCTTTACGTACATGGCTAAGCAGGGCCGAAATCGTTGCCTGCTGCGGTGAAATGGCAATATCAATAACGCTGCCCTGAACGAGATCAACATAAGCCTTACGCTGGATAAGCACCATGACCTTCTTTGCCCCCATTCGTTTGGCGAGCATGGCGGACATAATATTCGCCTCGTCATCATTAGTGACGGCAATAAAAAGATCTACTTGATCAATATGTTCTTCTGCCAGCAACTCCTGATCCGACGCATCGCCATAAAATACGATCGTATTTTGCAACTTCTCCGCCAGTTCAGAAGCCCGCTGTTGATCGCGCTCGATCAATTTCACGCTATAGTCTTTTTCAAGCCTGCGCGCGAGACCCGCGCCGATATTGCCGCCGCCGACCAGCATAATACGTTTATAAGGCTTTTCGAGACGCTGTAGCTCACTCATCACCGCACGGATATGCTGAGAGGCAGCAATAAAGAAGACCTCATCGCCAGCTTCGACAATGGTAGAGCCTTGCGGGCGGATAGGTCTGTCGTGACGGAAAATGGCGGCGACGCGCGTATCAATATGGGGCATATGTTCGCGCATGGTGGACAACGCGTTGCCAATCAATGGCCCACCGTAATAAGCCTTAACTACAGCCAGACTGACTTTACCTTCGGCAAAGTTCACCACCTGCAGTGCCCCTGGATATTCGATCAGGCGATAGATATTGTCGATAACCAGTTGTTCAGGCGCGATGAGATGATCGATTGGAACCGCTTCTGAATTAAACAGTTTCTCGGCATCGCGAACATAGTCCGGAGAGCGGATACGTGCGATTCGGTTTGGCGTGTTGAAAAGCGAATAGGCCACCTGACAAGCCACCATATTGGTTTCATCAGAACTGGTGACCGCAACCAGCATGTCGGCATCGTCAGCGCCCGCCTCGCGCAGAACGCGCGGATGCGAACCGTGACCCTGCACAACACGAAGGTCAAATTTGTCCTGCAATACGCGCAGACGATCGCCGTTGGTATCAACAATAGTGATGTCATTGTTTTCGCCAACCAGGTTTTCTGCCAGCGTTCCACCAACCTGTCCTGCGCCCAGAATGATAATCTTCATATCTTGTGACCTGTTCTCAACATCACTCTTTGATTAGCTTAGCGTAAAAGAAGCCATCACCCTCTTCCGCACCCGGCAGGTTCTGCTGACCCGGGTTTTCAGGTGTTCCCGTATCACGCAGCGTAGCGTCCGGAGTGCGTTTAAGGAAGGCCGCGATTTGCTGGCTGTTTTCTTCCGGCAGCACGGAGCAGGTCGCGTAGACCAACGTTCCACCAGGTTTTAGATGCGGCCAGATGGCGTCAAGAATATCCGATTGCAGTTGGGCAAGTTCCTTGATATCACGATCGCGGCGCAGCCACTTGATATCGGGGTGACGGCGAATAACACCGGTTGCAGAGCAAGGGGCATCCAGCAAAATACGATCGAATTGTGTTTCACCACACCATTCTGCGGGTTTGCGTCCATCGCCCTGCTTAACCTGAGCCTTCATATCCAGACGCTTAAGGTTATCGTAGACGCGTGAAAGACGCTGCTCATCAGCATCGACTGCCATCACGCTGGCCTGCGGAGCCACTTCCAGAATGTGCGTTGTTTTTCCGCCCGGTGCTGCGCACAGATCGAGGATCTGCTCGCCATTTTTCGGGTCAAGGAAAGTCATACAACCCTGAGCAGAGGCATCCTGTACGGTCACCCAGCCTTCATCAAAACCGGGTAAAGCATGTACCGGTGCAGGGGAAGCTAAACGCACGGCGTCAGGATAGGCATCATGCGTGAATCCACTCATTCCGGCCTCTTCGAGCAAGCTCAGCCAGGCATCGCGGGTATGATGATTCCGGTTTACGCGCAGCCACATCGGTGGACGTTGATTATTGGCTTCGGCAATGTTTTGCCATTGTTGTGGATACGCCTTTTTAAGGCGATTCAGAAGCCAGTCCGGGTGCAGGTAACGTGTTTCGCTTTGCGTAAATTCAGCCAGCAGCTCTTCCTGCTGTCGCTGGAACTGACGCAGTACACCGTTGATCAGCCCTTTCAACTGAGGACGTTTAATCGCAACGGCACCTTCCACCGTCTCAGCCAGTGCGGCATGAGGGGGGATTCGGGTATGAAGAAGCTGATAAAAACCCACCATAATCAAATAATGTATGGTGCGCTGTTTGCCGGTCATTGGGCGTGACATCAGCTTATTAATGAGCCACTCAAGTTGAGAGAGAGTGCGCAGGACGCCAAAACAGAGCTCCTGAAGCAGGGCTTTGTCTTTATCAGATACTTTTTGTTGCAGGGGAGGCAGGACATTACTCAATGACTGACCCTGCTCGATGACCTGCTCAACGGCCTGCGCCGCCATACTGCGAAGATTTTGTTTTTTCATAACCGTAAAAATAAAAATGCCCGGAACACCGGGCTTTAAGCAAAT
>NZ_JTLF01000280.1:0-27645 GCF_000798855.1 Enterobacter sp. ZOR0014
CGATGGATGACGGTCTGCGTTTCGCAATCCGTGAAGGTGGCCGTACTGTTGGCGCGGGCGTTGTTGCTAAAGTTCTGGGCTAATTAATTATCCCCGAATTAAAAAAGGACGCTTCGGCGTCCTTTTTTGTTTTGTGCTGCTCAAGTGTTGTCACAAACTTTCGCATTTTTTGCCTGCACCCGCCCCGTATTCTGGCGTTTGTGCTATTGTAATCATAACCATTCTCACTTACACTTTGCGCATAATTTGAACGGGAGTCTCTATGTACGTTTGTTTATGTAATGGTGTAAGCGACAAAAAAATACGTCAGGCCGTTCGCCAGTTTCAGCCTCAGTCATTTCAGCAGCTTCGCAAATTTGTTCCGGTTGGAAATCAATGCGGTAAATGTGTACGTGCTGCACGTGAAATCATGCAGGACGAGTTGATGCAGATCCCGGAATACAAAGAGATCGCGTAAGCGCCCATCTTTTTTTTGACATCCCCGTAGCCCGATCTACGCTTCAATGAGTGGAAGCGGAGGGACTATATAATGAAAGGTGATGTTAAAATCATAAGTTATCTCAATAAATTATTGGGAAATGAGCTTGTCGCAATCAACCAGTACTTTCTTCACGCGAGAATGTTCAAAAACTGGGGACTTAAACGTCTGAACGACGTTGAGTACCATGAATCTATAGATGAGATGAAACACGCCGATAAATATATCGAGCGCATTTTATTCCTTGAAGGTATTCCAAACCTGCAGGATCTCGGCAAGCTGGGCATCGGTGAAGATGTCGAGGAGATGCTACGTTCCGACCTCAGGCTGGAACTTGAAGGTGCCAAAGATCTCCGTGAAGCCATTGCCTATGCCGACAGCGTTTTTGATTATGTCAGCCGTGACATGATGATTGAGATCCTTGCCGATGAAGAAGGCCATATAGACTGGCTGGAAACTGAGTTGGATTTGATCGATAAGCTGGGTATTCAAAACTATCTGCAGGCGCAAATCCGCGAAGAAAAAGAGTAGTTGATACAGGAAGGAAACCCTCCTTCCTGCCTCCTCACAGCGTTGCCCAGCAGAAACAGCCCCAGCCGCTCAGTGCCAGTGCTGGACCGAAAGGTATCGGGTCACCGAAATGCCCTTTTTTTACCCACAGCAGAAGCCCGTAAAAGATCCCTGCGATTGACGCTACGTAAAGGATCACGGGTACCTCTCGCCAGCCGCACCAGGCGCCCACTGCCGCAAGCATCTTGAAATCCCCGTAACCGATCCCTTCTTTGTGACAAATTAAGCGGACCAGCCAGTAGAGCAGCCACAGAATTAAATAGCCGGCAGCGGCACCCACAATGGCGTCCTGGGAGGAAACAGGGCCAAAAAAGGCATTAAACAACAGGCCAACCCACAGTAACGGTAGCGTGAGCTTGTCGGGTAAAAGGTAATGCTGCAGATCGATCACGCTGAGTGCGAGTACAAACCAAAAGAACAGAAAAAGCGCCAGTGACATTATCATTGATGCTGGATGGAGGGCATAGCAAATGACGGCCATCATCGCACAAAGCCCTTCCAGCAAGGGATAGCGTGTTGAAACAGGCTGGCCGCAGTGGCGACATTTCCCTTTGAGAAGCATCCAGCCGAGCAGGGGAACCGTGTCGTACCAGAACAGTGGGGTTTGACACTGGCAGCACCGGGAGCCAGAGAATGTAAACTCTGACGTTGAACCCGCCTCGCCTGTCGAAGACGGTCGTAAAATCTCGGCAGGCAAACGCCAGGTGAGTATACCCATTGCGGTTCCTGACAGCAGGCCAATGATGAGAAACAGAGTAACCAGTGAGCTATCCATTTTATTTCACTCCGAGCGTCAGGCGCGTCAGGATTATAGTGTCCGTACCCTGTTCACTAGCGTGGAATTCAAGTTCCGCAATCCGCAGACCGTAGTCTCCCTGTAGCACCGCCAGCCAGTTCATAAAAGCGTCCATCCTGAGAGCGTCGGCCGATACAGTCAGTTCTCCGCTATCGGTGCGCTGGAGTTTTGCGGCAGTGCCCAGCATGTGCAAACTGCTTTTAACCTGATTCTCCAGGGAGCCTGATGGTCTCTTTTCCGGAAGAAGAGCTGCAGCCGAAACCTGTTTCTGCAACCAGTGCAGATCGCGTTGCACCTTAGCATAGCGGGATTGCATGGTGTCCGTAGCCTGCTTCAGGGGCTGGTAGAGCCCAAACCAGAAAAGAATGCTGACACCGCAGACAAGCAGTGCGAGTAGCAGCCGCTGTTCACGCGGATCTTTTTGGTGGAACCATTCCTGAGCGCGTTTAATCATTTCGAATCGTCCATAATCCCTGTTCATGTTTATCGACTTTGAGTGAGTAGCCAGCCAGTTTTTGATTTAAAAACGCCTGGATCTGTTGCTCATCGCGGGTAGAAATAAAAAGACGTAAATCATTACGTGCCGGGTTATAACTCACCCCTTCCAGCGCCAGTTCCGGGAAAGCGGACAGATGAGCCTGAAGCTGTCGTAAGAGCAAATAGGGGGCAGGCGATCGTTGCTGTAGCTGCCTGGGTAAATAGGTACGCAGATTACGGGTATGCCTGTTTTCTGGAATATAACGTTGCCATTGCTGCGTCAGAGTGTGGCTCAGCTGTTTTTCATACTCCCGAAGTTGCAAATACACGACAGCCTGAGCCAGACACGCACTCCCGGCTAACAGGAGAAGACTGCAAAGCGCTATGCGTTTGATATTGGTGGTCCAGAAAGAGCGCGGGGCAGGCGGGCGCATTTTCCCGTGCAAAAGGTTAGCGGGTGGTTCCTGTGGATGGAGTATCAAACTATGGCATGCGGGACGCGTTTCCTTCGCGGAAAGGCCAGCTGGCAGTGGACCGTAGCTGACAACCTCTTGCGGGGGATAATGCGCTAGCAGCTGTGCCAGCCAGGAGGCTGTCAGATGGGCAACACTGTTCTCATGCGTTCTGAGCAACCATCCACAGCTGTCTGATAATACCGTCCAGCCGCTTTCACAGGCTGGCAAGCGAAGGGCGTCAATCGTCGCATGCGTGACGTTAAAACCAGCCCCGGCAAAGAGACGAAGCTGGGACATAAGCCAGTCGGCGTCAACGCCAATGACGGAAACTCGCGTTCCCTCCCGAGAGAGTAGCGTCCAGTGCAGCGAGGGCATGCCTTCGTCCAGTGTTTCATCCGCAAGCCACTGAAGTTTTTGATCGGTCAGTTCGTAATTTTCGTCTGGGATGACGATTATTCTGCTCGTTGCCTTTTGGGCCGGAATAACGAGATGAGTGCATCCTGATGCCGGGCGTGCGGCAATCTCCGGCAACTGTTCTGTTGTCAGACTCTGAACCTGGCTGTAGCCACATCCATCATATTCCACCCATTCAAGGGCATTCGGCGTCGATCCAGAAAGGCGGATAAGCAGTTTCGTCGCAGGGACGTTAACTGCTTTATTGTTCGCTACTGCCATCCGTAAGCTGGCGTAAATAGAGTTTGAGTGTTTTAGTTTTTTCGTCATAAATGAAAAATGTGCGCATACCAAAGGTAAGGTCACCCTCATGAACCGTGGATGTGGTCAAAAAATAACTGCTGCTGGTTGTAATCTGTTTTTTAAGCGAATCCACCAGCGGTTTTGCTGCGCTGAAATCCTGTTGGGCCTGGTAAAGAAAATCCTCTACCTTTTCCCAGCCATTTACAGGACGTTTTTTCAGGAGCATTTTTGCATCTGACAAGCTGATATTGTTGAGGAAGAGGGCTGCCAGAAGCGGCGCTTGCTGCTCAGTAAGGGTATTGATATTAATGGCGAGGTCACTGCTGAATCGGGTGCAGATAAAAGGGGCGAGTTTTTGATAAAGCGCGTCAGTCATCCCTTTAATTTTGCGCACTTCTGTGGGTAAAAAGAGCACCTGACCGGCGGTCAGGTAGCCTGGCTGGCTATGCTGATAGTATTCGTCTTCTGCACCTTTAACGCGCGTTGAGTCGTTATCATCGATGTAGTCTGCGATGGATTGTGCGATCTCTTCTGCCCGGTATTTTTCAACGGCGAGCTTCTCCAGTAGGGCATAAAACACGCTGATTTCATACGGTGGCGTCGCCAGTGGTTCTTCCGGCGTATTCTTCAGTGCGTTCAGGTTGTAGCAATGGTGCAGATCGTTTATCTGCCAGCTGACGTCGGTGTCGTCGCCAGGACTCTCCGAGTGGGTGAGTACGTCTCGAGGCTTCTCCTGAAAACGTGCCATAGATTGTGCTTCAGCGTAGAGCAGAGCGTATTTCCCCTGCAGGCTATCATTGATGCGCCGGGTGCGCTGGAGCTGAACCTGAAAACTTATCGTCATCTCTGCTGCCAGCGCAGCCATCAGCGCCAGAATCATTAAAACGATCAGCAATGCAGAACCTTTTTGCGTGTTCATTGCGTCGCTCCTGCAGGTTGGCTGGCGGCTTTTTTTTCCGGAAACCAGCCGGGCAGGACAACGTGTCGGGTTATTTCCGCTTTACCGTCACGCTCCAGCGTTATCGTGGCTGTCGTTGACACGCTCTTTTCATCCGCTGGCGTCATTGTTGCAGAAAAATGGGAGACATGATCCAGCAGTGGCTGTGGTGCCACGTCCTTTTCACTGTCGGATGAGTAGCGTACTGCACGGAATAATGTGTCGTTTTCGATATACCAGTGGACGGTCGTTAAAACGAACGTTGCCCCAAAAGGCATTGCGGGATCCCGGGTTTGTGTTGTGAAAATTACGCTCTCTTTTTCACACAAGAAGGGGAGCGGTGTTTGCCGGTTTTTCCGCGGGACATACTGCATTAAATCATTTTCAAGCATGAGCACGGTGTGCTGGATGGCCTCAAAATCATCGCCAGTCTTCTTGGCTCGCTGGTACTGTTCGGTTGCCTGGGAGAACACCTGAGAGGCCAGAAAGCTGAGCGTTGAGAAAATGACGATCGCCAGCATCACTTCCAGAAGCGTAAAGCCGTTGGGGACTTTACTCATGCTTCGCCTCCGTTTTCTTACTATCTGAAGACCAGGAAAACAGGCTGAGGGTTCGGCCATCAGACGTTATCACTCTGGCCTCTTTCTGAAGCAAAGGAGACGAACTTTGTTTCCCTTCAACCAGTTGCCAGGAGAAGGTCTCATTTAATTGAGAAGAGGCTCCCTCTTTGGCGGCGAGTTGTCCGTAAGTCGAGGTCACGAGTACGTTGTCTGCAACCCAAAGCGCTAGCGTTTCCTGTTTTAACGTTTCCAGCGCTGAAAGCTGCCATTGCATACTGTTGAGAAGTGCAATAATGGCGGTCGCAAAAATAGCCATCGCCAGCAAGACTTCAAGCAGCAGCATTCCGCTTTGTTGTTTCATTGCGGTTCCTTAAAGCGAATGACCTCAAGCGGCAGCGCGCCGTGTGATTGCAGGATGGCGATTTTTTCGCCATCTTCAGCGTTGAAAACCACTGAAAAGGGAGTGACTTGTCCATCGGGCAGGATGACGATTTGCGGTTTGGCCTCCTCCGACGAGGGTGTCACGTCAGGCCTGGTCGGTGCGTCCCAATCGCCGCGTAACGGCAAATTGTCATTGTTTGCTATTTCCTGCCACTGCCATTCACCGGTGCGATCCTTTTTCGGTGCATAGAAAAGCCAGCCGTCAGTAGTGAGCTGAAGGCCGACAGTATGTTTTTCCAGTTGCGCCACGTCTGACATGTATTTTGCTGTCTGTCTGAGGACATCGATCTGCCGCAGTAGCTTTCCGGTAGCGCTCAGCCTGTCACTTTGCATAGCGACAACGCCGGCTGCCGCCAGGGCGATGATGACCATAACCAGCATCACCTCCAGCAGTGTGATCCTTTCTGATGGGCCATTTTTAGCGTGACTTTTTATCGTTATCCCAGTTGTGGATATCATCCTCGGTGCCGGTTTCAGCATCAGGACCTGTGGACATGATATCGATCGCGCCATGCTCACCCGGGCTAATCAGGATGTAGTCATTCCCCCACGGATCGGCGGGCAGACGGCGGATATAACCGTCCGGGTTGTAGTTTTCAGCGCGGGGAGCTTGCCCTGGGGCGGTAATAAGCGCCTCCAGGCCCTGTTCTGTAGTGGGATAACGATGATTATCCAGCTTGTACATATCCAGCGCATTTTCGAGAGCAATAATATCGCTGGCGGCTTTTTGCCGGTCTGCCCGATCCTTATTGCCCATTAAGTTAGGCACCACCAGGCTGGCCAGAACCCCCATAATCACGATGACGACCATCAATTCCATAAGCGTGAAACCACGCTGCCTTTCCTTCTTCTGCGCTTCCATGATTTTTCCTTAATTCATCAATGAGTTGAGTTGTAAGATGGGCTGCATGATCGAGACAACGATAAACAAAACGATCGCTGCCATGACAACAATCAGCGCCGGTTCAAAAATTGCCAGGGTCAGCGAAATGCGGTTTTGCAGCTGCACCTCCTGGTTATTTGTCGCACGTTGCATGAGTTCCCCGAGCTGACCGCTTTTTTCTCCGGAAGCAATCATGTAAATCATCATGGGGGGAAATATTTGCGTCTGCTTCAGGGACTGGCTGATGCTATTTCCCTGGCGCACACTTTCTGCTGCGTCGCTGAGCCGCTGTCCAATTTCACGGTTGCCCACACCTTCTGCTGAGAGCGACATCCCTTCCAGGAGTGGAATACCGCTGAGATTGAGAATACTCAGGGCGCGCAGATAACGGGCGCTATTGATCGCGCAGACCAGCGGGGAGGTCATGCGAAACGCGATGAGCCAGCGATGAAAGCGATGTCGGTTTTCTCCACGCTTCAGCCAGAAAGAGAACAGCGCTCCTCCACAGATAAGCGTCAGTGCGATCCAGGGGCCATATGTCGACAGAAAGTGACTCATCGCCAGTAACGTACGGGTGGAAAGCGGTAGCTCGTGCTTAAGATGAGTGAACTGCGTGGCGACCTTCGGTACCACCGTGGTAAGCAAAATGATAACCACCAGAATGGCGACCGTGGTGAGTAGAGCAGGATAGACCAACGCCTGTGTGAGTTTGCTGCGCATTTGCTGGCGTGCTTCATTATATTCGGCCAGCCTTTCAAGAACGGCGCCCAGCTGGCCGACCGTCTCTCCCGCTTTTACCAGGGTGCAAAAGACCGTATCAAACAGACGAGGGTGGGCTTGCATGGCCACCGAGAGGGGCTGCCCTTCCAGAACGGCGAGGTGCAGAGAAGTGATGACGTCGGCCAGTTTTTTATTTTCTTTTTGCTGTTGGACAACGGCGAGCGCTTCATCCAGCGGCAGCGCCGCGGCGATCAGCGTCGCCAGCTGACGCGTAAAAAGCGTTAATTCGCTGTGGCTGATTCGTGTCGAAAAAGCCCTGAGGGCAACCTTGGGCCGCTGCCGTTTTAGCGTTTGCGGTAATAACCCCTGGCTACGCAACTGCGCGACCATCTCTCTTTCACTCGCGGCCTCACTCAGCCCCGTATGGCGGTTTCCCCGCGCGTCCGTCGCCGTCCAGTGAAATTTCATTGGCGCCCATCCGCTGGAGTCTGACCTTCAGAAGTCACCCGCAGAATTTCTTCAAGTGAGGTCATCCCTTCTGCCGCTACGCGAAGACCGTTTGCCAGCAAGCTGAGGTGATGACGACGCTGGATCTCTTCCAGCTGCCTTTCATGGCGCTCATTGTGAATAGCGTCACGCAGTTCTGGCGTGGCGAGCAGCAGTTCATGGATAGCCATGCGCCCCTGATAGCCGCTTTGTCTGCAAGCGGTGCAACCCTTTGCTTGCCAGAGATGAGATGCATTAATCCCATGGGCTTGCAGAAGCTGTTGCTCCTGAGGCCGCACGGCGTGAGCCGTTTTACAGTGGGGGCATAGCCGTCTGACCAGACGTTGGGCAATCACCCCAACGAGCGAGGACGAGAGAAGGAACGGCTCAACGCCCATATCCCGTAATCGCGTTACGGCACCGCACGCGCTATTGGTATGGAGAGTGGAAAGCACCAGATGCCCGGTCAAAGAAGCCTGAACCGCAATTTGAGCGGTTTCGTTATCGCGAATTTCTCCTACCATGACGACATCAGGATCCTGACGTAAAATAGCGCGTAGTCCGCGGGAAAATGACATATCTACGCGGCTATTAACCTGGGTTTGTCCGATACCTTCCAGTTCGTATTCAATTGGGTCCTCTACCGTAAGCACATTGCGTTCTGGGCTATTTAGCGCGGAGAGAATGGCGTAGAGCGTGGTGCTTTTCCCGGAGCCCGTTGGCCCCGTGACCAGAATAATACCGTGGGGAAGGGCAAGCAGATTCTTCAGACTGTGTGTGTCTGCCGCTGACATATCCAGTTTATCGATGGATAAGCGCAGACTACTTTTATCCAACAGACGCAGAACAACACGTTCGCCATGCTGCGACGGGAGCGTCGACACACGGACATCCACATTTCGCTGACCAATTTTTAAGGTAATGCGTCCATCCTGCGGCAGCCTTTTTTCGGCAATATCCAGTTTGGCCATGATTTTGATACGTGAGATGAGTAAGGCCGCCAGTTTTTTATTCGGATTAACCACCGGGCGCAAGATGCCATCAACCCGGAAGCGGATACTCATCGCTTTTTCAAACACTTCAATATGAATATCTGAGGCGTGTTCTTTAATTGCTTCGCTGAGCACGGCATTAATAAGCCTGATCACCGGCGCGTCCGACTGCTCGTTCAGCAGATCTTCATTCGTTGGGATCTCTTCAGATAGCGTACTGAGATCGTCCGAATTATTAATATCTTCGGCAATTAACTGGGCTGACCCGCTGTTCTGTTGGTAAATAAGCTCCAGCTTTTCGGCAAACTGCTGCGGGGGGAGCCGGGTAAAACAGGTGCACTCTGGCGCAACGGATGCGAACTCGAGCAGATGCTCAAGTGTGGCATCTGTCGAGTAGAAGAGAGTCTCTCCTTGTAAGGCAATGCCATAGCGCTGCGCTTTTTTCCATGCGTGCTGACTCATTCCGTTCGACCTTCCCTGAACGGATTTTTAGCGTCCGGTGTCGCCGTTGCATTATTAAAAGCCCGATCTTCAAGCTCTTTGATGTTATCGACGTTAATCAGTGTTTCAATTTGCTTTTCACGTCTCTCTTTTTGCAGATCTTTGAAATTGGTGTATTTCTCACGTGAGAGTGAACGATAGACCTCATCGTCTCTGATAATGGTCGGGCGGATAAAGACCATCAGGTTACGTTTGCTTTTCTCATTGGATGTGTAGCGGAAAAGCTGTCCCACCAAAGGGATATCGCCCAGCAGGGGAACTTTTGAAACTTCTTGCTTACTGGCGTCATCCATCAAACCGCCAAGCACAACGGTTTCGCCACTTTTCACCAGGACGGCATTCTGTATTGTTCGGGTGTTGAAGGTTGGGCCGAGCGAGGAAGAGCTTGTCGATGTGTCGACGCTGGAAACCTCTTGCTCGATCTCCATCAGAACAGAATCACCCTCGTTAATCTGCGGGGTGACTTTTAACTTGGTCCCCACCGTCTTACGCTCGACGGTATTGTAAATATTATCGCCGGAGGTCGTCTGGGAACCGGAAAGTACGGGCACATCCTGCCCGACGTTGAAGGCTGCTTCTTTATTATCAAGCGTAACGATGCTGGGCGTAGACAGGATGTCGTTTTTGTTGTCGGTATTGAGTGCTGTGAGGAGCACCCCCCAGTCGCCGTTGAAAAAACCTGCCGCAAGGCCGTTATAATTACTGAAGAGGTTGTAAGCTGGGTTATCGCTGGTGATTCCTCCGTTTGCTTTGAATTCACCCACGCCCTGTGCCGCGTTAAAGATTGGCAGGCCAGTTTTGGTAAACTGTTGTCCACCAACGTTTTTCTCAGCCCACTGCACACCCAGGTTCAGACCTTTACCGTCCTGAACTTCAACGATAATCGCTTCCACCAGAACCTGTGCACGACGAATATCCAGCTTAGCGATAACCTCATCGAGTTGCTGAAGAATACCCTGATCGGCGGTCACAACCAGTGAGTTGGTTTGTTCATCTGCAGTAATAGAGATATCGCGGCTGCTGCTGGTTGCCGTATTGGTTGTGCCACTTTTGCCATCTTTCAGTTTTTGCGTGACACCGGTTAAAACGTCAACAAGCTTATCCGCTTTGGCATATTTCAGGTACCATACCCGCGTGTTTCCTTGCCCTTGCTCCTGGGTATCAAGACGTTTTACCAACTCAGTAATTCTTGCGCGGGCGCGTTCTGAGCCTCTGATAATCAGCGCATTGCTTCTTTTATCGGCAACGATGTGCGTCTGGAGTGTCGCAGGTTGTGCCTCTTTTGCGTTCTCACGCGACAGCGTGTTAAGGACATCGGCAAGATCGACAGCGGAAGCATATTTCAGCGGGATAATTTGCTCTTGCTCGTCACCCATGACATCGACACGTTTAATGACTTCCAGCATGCGATTGACGGTTGATGCTTTGCCGGTAATGACCAGCGCATTAGAGGGCTCATAATGCGAGACGTTACCGACATTACCGCCATCGAGCATTTGACGAAGCAGAGGAGACAGCGATCGTGCTGGAACATTTTCCAGAGAAACAATACGTGTCACCAGTTCATCACCCTTGCCGGGCTGCGTGTTACTGGTAAGCTTTCCTGGAAGATTTTTCACGGTTTCTGAACGCACGACTTTCAGCAGGCCATTATCAAGAGTAATAAGTGAAAAGCCATAAAGGTCGAGCACGCTGAGGAAAAATTGATAGTATTCCTCTTTATTAAAGGTACCTACGCTTCTGACGGAAATGGATGCTTTAACATCGGGATCAATCAGAATCGTTTTCCCCATGTTTTGTCCCACGATGTTGACAAACGTTTGAATGTCCGCACCGTTAAAATTCGCCGTGTAATCAGCTGAATATCCGGGCTTAGCGGTGGCGATGAGCAAAAAAAACAGCGAAAGCGCTTTCAGTCGCTGGCTTGCGGAGGTTCCATCCATTTATTTATCCTGACCGTCCTGGAATTGTTGAACGGCAACATTAATTAGTTTTGGTGATGCATTTCGCAAGAGGGTAATCTGAGCCGTCTGCAGATGTCTAAGTGCCTCCTGCGCCTGGGTTATATTCGCCTGTTGCGTTAAAGACATATTGTTAAGCTGAATAGCAATGTCACCAGGTGCAATGGCTGTCCGTGAAAATAATTCTGTATTACCGCGAGGTAAAAGGCGCAATCCTCGCAAGACATTTTTATCAACGACAGGAATCGCTTCAATAAAATCTGACAATGTGACATCTGTTGGTGCCGGCTGCTCGTTCACTTTTTCTGGCGTTGCGGCAGGTGGCGTCAGTTCGGTAAGCAGCGTAAGCTGCGCGGTGTTTCCGCCTGAGGAGAAAAACACCTGGTTCTTAGTGATATCAATGATGCGCGTGCTGTTGGATGATTTAAGCACATCATCAATAGAATAGACATTCTGTTCCCCCCCTTCCTGCAGAATGGCCCGGGACGATAATTTATCCGAACTATGAATAATACCGCTTAAATGGATATGGGACAGAGTATCTACGTTGCCACTCACTAATGGGGGCGCGTCAATGCGATTATTGACTGACGATGATAAATTCCATTTATATTTTTCATTAAAATTATTCAATGGCGTGATGATATCCTCATTAATCAGCGACGCTTTGTTATTACCCCACTGTATATATGCTGAGTAAATGAAGATAAAGATACCCATAGCGCTAGTCAATATAATCATAAGGCTCAGGGTGCGATACGATAACGCATTTTTCACTAAGGGAGAGATGGTTGCCATGAAATCGCTTTTAAGAATGACTAAGAGTGAACGTGTTTCTTGTTTAAGTCCGTCATAATATAATCAGTCATTGGCACGCAGCAAGTCATATGCAATATATATCCCTGTTTTAGGAATAGAATAATTTTCGAGGTAATGCGGCTATTCATGGATGAGCTAAATACTTTTTATACTACGCGGCATTGTCTGATTCGGGACAGCATGTTTTCCACGTTAATTCAGGAACAATGGCTAATATTACAGGGCGGTAAAGGGTCAGGAAAAAGTGTGCTTGCGCAAGGGGTGATTAGCGCGTGGCCTTATCGCGCGCTCACCATCAGCCCTTTGAACCGAAAAGGTTACCTGTGGGAGTGGGTAATTATTGCGGATTCGCAGACGGATAACAGTCTGGCGGGAAAAATATTCCCTGTTGAGAAGCTCTGGGAGGAACTGTACAGCGCGGGGACCGTGACACATGGCAGTATGCCGCTGTTTGTCCTGGAAGATGGACACCGAATCTCCAGGGGGCTTGTTTCAACGATTCTGGCGTTTATGACCATGATGCCGCAAGCCCGATTGCTACTTACAGGGATATTCAACCGTCGTCAGCAGCGCGAGTTACGGGTATTACAGCCGGTATGGTTTGAGATACCCGCGCCGGACAGTAAAGATTACCGCAAGGTGATCTCCTCTCATGCAGGCATTGGCCCTGAGACAACCAACACTCTTCCGGAACAATTTATCAGACGATGCATGAGACGTTGCGATGGCAATCTTCATCTTGCCGCGCGACTGGGAGGGGTTATTCGTCGTAATAAGATGGAGGGGGAGGAACACCCCGCCTCTATTATTGACGCTTCTCTTCAGCGTGAGGCGTTGCGTTACCTGCCCGCACCGGGCCGTCAGGGCGTAACCTGGTTGCTGCTGTTGGTGTTAACGGTGTTATGTGGTGGAGGAGGCGCATACTTCGCCAGGCCTCTTTCCCAGTGGCTGCCACCGCTCACAACGTTGCTTCCTGTAGAATTCTCAAGACCTGTCTCAACTCATGCGCGACTGATGGCAGAGACGATGTCTACCAATGAATCGCTCAGTTTACTTTTTAGCGTCTGGGGGTATGAGGTAGACAAAGGAGAAGCCTGGTGCGATCAGGCATACCGGGGCGGGATGGCCTGCCTTTCCGGCACCGAAACGCTTGAAACACTGTTGTCTGACGGACTTCCCTGGGTCGCCACCCTGGAAGTTGATAGCGCCAGTTTCCCTGTCGTCGTGATCGGGGGAGGAGAGAACACGCTTACCGTGCTGTCAGGAAATCAAACATGGATCCTTGATAAGGCATGGTTCAGCCATGTCTGGACAGGGAATGTGACGCGAATGTGGAAGCCATCGCCCGACGGCAACGCAAGCATAACAAAGAAGAGTAGCACCGATGACATTGTCTGGCTTGATACGATGCTGAGCCGCGTGCTGAATGTCGAGGCGGAAGGGACGGGAGAATGGAGTTCGCTGCTAACTGAGAAGGTCCGCCAGTTTCAGGCGCAAAATAAGATTAAAGTCGATGGTGTGATGGGACAGTTGTCACTTATCAGGCTATGGCAATCCCTGGGTGAAAGTCCAACGTTGATTCAGGAAAGAGGGACGATATGAGCGAGCAAACGGAAACCTCTTTGCAGCCCAAAGTACGCTTTGTCCGGCCAGATATGCCGCGCCCGCTTTGGGCGGGGATATGCATCGCATTGTCCTGGCTTTTATATAGTGTGGGTTGCGCGGTCGTCGGGTATTACCTGTACCGCGGGATTGCTCTGCACGCGTCTTCATCACCAGAGCCTCAGCATTATCGGCTTTCTGAGGAGCACTATATCTATAAGAAGCGTCCCTTGCCGGTGCCGGTGGAAGAGACGGATGTTAGTGTGTCGGAGGAAAGCGACGCTGAGCATCCGGTTGCTGCCGGAGAAAAGGGCGATCTTGAAGCGCGTGTTAAGCAGGCGATAGCAGATATTGACCAGTAGTGTACGTGTCTTGCAAAAGGTTGGTTATTATCGACACAGTCGACTTGCATTAAGCCTGTAAATACGTATAATGCGCGGGCTTGTCGTAATTGACGGCTGGTTCGATATGAACCTGGGTAGCGCATTTTGTTACTCAACAATGCTCCCAATTGGGGAGCTACGTAAGAACGGTTACACTCTCCCATCAATCGTAATGGGTTTGAGGAGTAATCATTTTCGTTTATAAAATAATTGGAGCTCTGGTCTCATGCAGAACCAAAGAATCCGTATCCGCCTTAAAGCGTTTGATCATCGTCTGATCGATCAATCAACCGCGGAAATCGTCGAGACTGCTAAGCGCACTGGTGCGCAAGTCCGTGGTCCGATCCCGCTGCCGACCCGCAAAGAGCGCTTTACCGTTCTGATCTCTCCGCACGTTAACAAAGACGCGCGTGATCAGTACGAAATCCGCACTCACAAGCGTCTGGTTGACATCGTTGAGCCAACTGAGAAAACCGTTGATGCTCTGATGCGTCTGGATCTGGCTGCCGGTGTAGACGTGCAGATCAGCCTGGGTTAATCAGGTCATCGAGCGATTGAGAGGTTGAAACAATGATTGGTTTAGTCGGTAAAAAAGTGGGTATGACCCGCATCTTCACTGAAGATGGCGTTTCTATCCCAGTAACCGTAATCGAAGTTGAAGCAAACCGCGTTACTCAGGTTAAAGATCTGGCTAACGATGGCTACCGCGCTATTCAGGTTACCACTGGTGCTAAAAAAGCTAACCGTGTAACCAAACCAGAAGCGGGTCACTTCGCTAAAGCTGGCGTAGAAGCTGGCCGTGGTCTGTGGGAATTCCGTCTTGCTGAAGGCGAAGAGTTCACCGTAGGTCAGGACATTAGCGTTGAGCTGTTTGCTGACGTTAAAAAAGTTGACGTAACCGGTACCTCTAAAGGTAAAGGTTTTGCTGGTACCGTTAAGCGCTGGAACTTCCGTACCCAGGACGCTACCCACGGTAACTCCTTGTCTCACCGCGTTCCGGGTTCTATCGGTCAGAACCAGACTCCGGGCAAAGTGTTCAAAGGCAAGAAAATGGCAGGTCAGCTGGGTAACGAACGTGTAACCGTTCAGAGCCTGGACGTAGTACGTGTTGACGCTGAGCGCAACCTGCTGCTGGTTAAAGGTGCGGTCCCGGGTGCAACCGGTAGCGACCTGATCGTTAAACCAGCTGTGAAGGCGTAAGGGGATAGCAATGGAATTAGTATTGAAAGACGCGCAGAGCGCGCTGACTGTTTCCGAAACTACCTTCGGTCGTGATTTCAACGAAGCGCTGGTTCACCAGGTTGTTGTTGCTTATGCAGCTGGTGCTCGTCAGGGTACTCGTGCTCAGAAGACTCGTGCTGAAGTAACTGGTTCTGGCAAAAAGCCATGGCGCCAGAAAGGTACCGGCCGTGCGCGTTCAGGTTCTATCAAGAGCCCGATCTGGCGTTCAGGTGGCGTGACCTTCGCTGCGCGTCCACAGGACCACAGTCAAAAAGTTAACAAAAAGATGTACCGCGGCGCGCTGAAAAGCATCCTGTCCGAACTGGTACGTCAGGATCGTCTGATCGTTGTCGAGAAGTTCTCTGTAGAAGCGCCTAAAACTAAGCTGCTGGCTCAGAAACTGAAAGACATGGCTCTGGAAGATGTGCTGATCATCACCGGTGAGCTGGACGAGAACCTGTTCCTGGCCGCACGTAACCTGCACAAGGTTGACGTACGCGATGCGACTGGTATCGACCCGGTTAGCCTGATCGCCTTCGACAAAGTCGTAATGACTGCTGATGCTGTTAAGCAAGTTGAGGAGATGCTGGCATGATTCGTGAAGAACGTCTGCTGAAGGTGCTTCGCGCACCGCACGTTTCTGAAAAAGCGTCTACTGCGATGGAAAAAACAAACACCATCGTTCTCAAAGTTGCTAAAGACGCGACCAAAGCAGAGATCAAAGCTGCTGTGCAGAAACTGTTTGAAGTCGAAGTCGAAGTCGTTAACACCCTGGTTGTTAAAGGGAAAGTTAAACGTCACGGACAGCGTATCGGTCGTCGTAGCGACTGGAAAAAAGCTTACGTCACCCTGAAAGAAGGCCAGAACCTGGACTTCGTTGGCGGCGCTGAGTAAGTCGGAGGAGTAATACAATGGCAGTTGTTAAATGTAAACCGACATCTCCGGGTCGTCGCCACGTAGTTAAAGTGGTTAACCCTGAGCTGCACAAGGGCAAACCTTTTGCTCCGTTGCTGGAAAAAAACAGCAAATCCGGTGGTCGTAACAACAATGGCCGTATCACCACTCGTCACATCGGTGGTGGCCACAAGCAGGCTTATCGTATTGTTGACTTCAAACGCAACAAAGACGGTATCCCAGCAGTTGTTGAACGTCTTGAGTACGATCCGAACCGTTCCGCGAACATCGCGCTGGTTCTGTACAAAGATGGCGAACGCCGTTACATCCTGGCCCCTAAAGGCCTGAAAGCTGGCGACCAGATTCAGTCTGGCGTTGATGCTGCAATCAAAGCAGGTAACACCCTGCCGATGCGCAATATCCCGGTTGGTTCTACCGTTCATAACGTAGAAATGAAACCAGGTAAAGGCGGTCAGCTGGCGCGTTCCGCGGGTACTTACGTTCAGATCGTTGCGCGCGACGGTGCTTATGTCACCCTGCGTCTGCGTTCTGGTGAAATGCGTAAAGTCGAAGCAGACTGCCGCGCTACTCTGGGCGAAGTTGGCAATGCTGAGCATATGCTGCGCGTTCTGGGTAAAGCAGGTGCTGCACGCTGGCGTGGTGTTCGTCCTACCGTTCGCGGTACTGCGATGAACCCAGTCGACCACCCACATGGTGGTGGTGAAGGTCGTAACTTTGGTAAGCACCCGGTAACTCCGTGGGGCGTTCAGACCAAAGGTAAGAAGACCCGCAGCAACAAGCGTACTGATAAATTTATCGTACGTCGCCGTAGCAAATAATTTTAGAGGATAAGCCATGCCACGTTCTCTCAAGAAAGGTCCTTTTATTGACCTGCACTTGCTGAAGAAGGTAGAGAAAGCGGTGGAAAGCGGAGACAAGAAGCCCCTGCGCACTTGGTCCCGTCGTTCAACGATCTTTCCTAACATGATCGGTTTGACCATCGCTGTCCATAATGGTCGTCAGCACGTTCCAGTCTTTGTTACCGACGAAATGGTTGGTCACAAACTGGGTGAATTCGCACCGACTCGTACTTATCGCGGCCACGCTGCTGATAAAAAAGCGAAGAAGAAATAAGGTAGGAGGAAGAGATGGAAACTTTAGCTCAACATCGCCATGCTCGTTCTTCTGCACAGAAGGTTCGCCTTGTTGCTGACCTGATTCGCGGTAAGAAAGTGTCGCAGGCCCTGGACATCCTGACCTATACCAACAAGAAAGCTGCGGTATTGGTCAAGAAAGTACTGGAATCTGCCATTGCTAACGCTGAACACAACGATGGCGCTGACATCGACGATCTGAAAGTCGCGAAAATTTTCGTAGATGAAGGCCCAAGCATGAAGCGCATTATGCCGCGTGCGAAAGGTCGTGCAGATCGCATCCTGAAGCGCACCAGCCACATTACTGTGGTTGTGTCCGATCGCTGAGACTCTGGAGACTAGCAATGGGTCAGAAAGTACATCCTAATGGTATTCGCCTGGGTATTGTAAAACCATGGAACTCTACCTGGTTTGCGAACACCAAAGAATTCGCTGACAACCTGGACAGCGATTTTAAAGTACGTCAGTACCTGACTAAGGAACTGGCTAAAGCGTCTGTATCTCGTATCGTTATCGAGCGTCCAGCTAAGAGCATCCGTGTGACTATTCACACTGCTCGTCCTGGCATCGTTATCGGTAAGAAAGGCGAAGACGTAGAAAAACTGCGCAAGGTCGTAGCGGATATCGCTGGCGTTCCTGCACAGATCAATATCGCTGAAGTTCGTAAGCCTGAACTGGACGCTAAATTGGTTGCTGACAGCATCACTTCTCAGCTGGAACGTCGTGTTATGTTCCGTCGTGCTATGAAGCGTGCTGTACAGAACGCAATGCGTCTGGGCGCTAAGGGTATCAAAGTTGAAGTTAGCGGCCGTCTGGGCGGCGCGGAAATCGCACGTACCGAATGGTACCGTGAAGGTCGCGTACCGCTGCACACTCTGCGTGCTGACATCGACTACAACACCTCTGAAGCGCACACCACTTACGGTGTAATCGGCGTTAAGGTATGGATCTTCAAAGGTGAGATCCTGGGTGGTATGGCTGCTGTTGAACAACCGGAAAAACCGGCTGCTCAACCTAAAAAGCAGCAGCGTAAAGGCCGTAAATAAGGAGCGTCGCTGATGTTACAACCAAAGCGTACAAAATTCCGTAAAGTGCACAAAGGCCGCAACCGTGGTCTGGCGCAGGGTACGGATGTTAGCTTCGGCACTTTCGGTCTGAAAGCTGTTGGCCGTGGTCGTCTGACTGCACGTCAGATCGAAGCAGCACGTCGTGCAATGACCCGTGCAGTTAAGCGTCAAGGTAAGATCTGGATCCGTGTATTCCCGGACAAACCGATCACCGAGAAGCCGCTGGAAGTTCGTATGGGTAAAGGTAAAGGTAACGTGGAGTACTGGGTTGCCTTGATCCAACCGGGCAAAGTCCTTTATGAAATGGACGGTGTTCCGGAAGAGCTGGCCCGTGAAGCCTTCGGCCTGGCAGCAGCGAAACTGCCTATCAAAACCACCTTTGTAACTAAGACGGTGATGTAATGAAAGCAAAAGAGCTGCGTGAAAAAAGCGTTGAAGAGCTGAACGCTGAGCTGCTGAACCTGCTGCGTGAGCAGTTCAACCTGCGTATGCAGGCTGCAAGTGGCCAGCTGCAACAGACTCACCTGCTGAAGCAAGTGCGTCGCAATGTTGCACGCGTTAAGACTTTACTGACTCAGAAGGCGGGTGCGTAATGACCGATAAAATCCGTACTCTGCAAGGTCGTGTTGTTAGCGACAAAATGGAGAAATCCATTGTTGTAGCTATCGAACGTATTGTGAAACACCCGATCTACGGTAAATTCATCAAGCGTACGACCAAACTGCACGTACATGACGAGAACAACGAATGTGGTATCGGCGACAAGGTTGAAATCCGTGAATGCCGTCCACTGTCCAAGACTAAGTCCTGGACGCTGGTTCGCGTTGTAGAGAAAGCGGTTCTGTAATACAGTACGCATTCTCAATACGAATAAACGGCTCAGCGATGAGCCGTTTATTTTTTCTACCCATATTGCAGAAGCGGTGTTATAATGCCGCGCCCTCGATATGGGGCTTTTTAACGGCTCTGATTTTAGAGTCTCAGGTAGTAGTTGACATTAGCGGAGCACTAAAATGATCCAAGAACAGACTATGCTGAACGTCGCCGACAACTCCGGTGCACGTCGCGTAATGTGTATCAAGGTTCTGGGTGGCTCGCACCGTCGCTACGCAGGCGTAGGCGACATCATCAAGATCACCATCAAAGAAGCAATTCCACGTGGTAAGGTCAAAAAAGGTGATGTGCTGAAAGCGGTAGTGGTGCGCACCAAGAAGGGTGTTCGTCGCCCTGACGGTTCTGTCATTCGCTTCGATGGTAATGCATGCGTTATTTTGAACAATAACAGCGAGCAGCCTATCGGCACGCGTATCTTTGGGCCGGTAACTCGTGAACTTCGTACTGAGAAGTTCATGAAAATTATCTCTCTGGCACCAGAAGTACTCTAAGGAGCGAATCATGGCAGCGAAAATCCGTCGTGATGACGAAGTTATCGTGTTAACCGGTAAAGATAAAGGTAAACGCGGTAAAGTAAAAAATGTTCTGTCTTCCGGCAAACTCGTCGTTGAAGGTATCAACCTGGTTAAGAAACATCAGAAGCCGGTTCCGGCCCTGAACCAACCAGGTGGCATCGTTGAAAAAGAAGCTGCTATTCAGGTTTCTAACGTTGCAATCTTCAATGCGGCTACCGGCAAGGCTGACCGTGTAGGCTTTAGATTCGAAGACGGCAAAAAAGTCCGTTTCTTCAAGTCTAACAGCGAAACTATCAAGTAATTTGGAGTAGTACGATGGCGAAACTGCATGATTACTACAAAGACGAAGTAGTTAACAAACTCATGACTGAGTTTAACTACAATTCTGTCATGCAAGTCCCTCGGGTCGAGAAGATCACCCTGAACATGGGTGTTGGTGAAGCGATCGCTGACAAGAAACTGCTGGATAACGCAGCAGCTGACCTGACAGCAATCTCCGGTCAAAAACCGCTGATCACCAAAGCACGCAAATCTGTTGCAGGCTTCAAAATCCGTCAGGGCTATCCGATCGGCTGTAAAGTAACTCTGCGTGGCGAACGCATGTGGGAGTTCTTTGAGCGCCTGATCACTATTGCTGTTCCACGTATCCGTGACTTCCGTGGCTTGTCCGCTAAGTCTTTCGACGGTCGTGGTAACTACAGCATGGGTGTCCGTGAGCAGATCATCTTCCCAGAAATCGACTACGATAAAGTCGACCGCGTGCGTGGTTTGGATATTACCATTACCACTACTGCGAAATCTGACGAAGAAGGCCGTGCTCTGCTGGCTGCCTTTGACTTCCCGTTCCGCAAGTAAGGTAGGGTTACTGAATGGCTAAGCAATCAATGAAAGCACGCGAAGTAAAGCGCGTAGCTTTAGCTGATAAATTCTTCGCTAAACGCGCTGAACTGAAAGCGATCATTTCTGATGTGAACGCTTCCGACGAAGATCGTTGGAATGCGGTTCTCAAGCTGCAGTCTCTGCCGCGTGATTCCAGCCCGTCTCGTCAGCGTAACCGCTGTCGTCAAACAGGTCGTCCACATGGTTATGTGGGCAAGTTTGGGTTGAGCCGTATCAAACTGCGTGAAGCCGCCATGCGCGGTGAAGTGCCAGGCTTGAAAAAGGCTAGCTGGTAATTACCAATTGAATCACGGGAGTAAAGACAGATGAGCATGCAAGATCCGATCGCGGATATGCTGACCCGTATCCGTAACGGTCAGGCCGCGAACAAAGTTGCGGTCACCATGCCTTCCGCCAAGCTGAAAGTGGCAATTGCCAACGTGCTGAAGGAAGAAGGTTTTATCGAAGATTTTAAAGTTGAAGGCGACACCAAGCCGGAACTGGAACTTACTCTCAAGTATTTCCAGGGTAAAGCTGTTGTAGAAAGCATTCAGCGTGTCAGCCGCCCAGGCCTGCGCATCTATAAGAAAAAAGATGAGCTGCCAAAAGTTATGGCTGGTCTTGGTATCGCAGTTGTTTCTACCTCTAAAGGTGTTATGACTGATCGTGCAGCGCGCCAGGCTGGTCTTGGTGGCGAAATTATCTGCTACGTAGCCTAATCGGAGGAAAGAATGTCTCGTGTTGCTAAAGCACCGGTCGTCATTCCTGCCGGCGTTGATGTTAAAATCGACGGTCAGGTTATTACGATCAAAGGTAAAAACGGCGAGCTGACTCGTACCCTCAACAAAGCTGTTGAAGTTAAACATGCAGATAACGCTCTGACCTTCGGTCCACGTGATGGTTTCGTGGATGGATGGGCTCAGGCTGGTACCGCGCGTGCCCTGCTGAACTCAATGGTTGTTGGTGTTACCGAAGGCTTCACTAAAAAGCTTCAGCTGGTTGGTGTAGGTTATCGTGCAGCGATCAAAGGGAATGCAGTAGGCCTGTCTCTGGGCTTCTCACACCCTGTTGAGCATCCGCTGCCGGCCGGTATCACTGCAGAATGCCCGACTCAAACTGAAATCGTGCTGAAAGGCGCTGATAAACAGCTGATCGGTCAGGTTGCAGCAGATCTGCGCGCCTACCGTCGTCCTGAGCCTTACAAAGGCAAGGGTGTTCGTTACGCCGACGAAGTCGTGCGTACCAAAGAGGCTAAGAAGAAGTAAGGTAACACTATGGATAAGAAATCTGCTCGTATCCGTCGTGCGACCCGCGCACGCCGCAAGCTCAAAGAGCTGGGTGCAACTCGCCTGGTGGTACATCGTACCCCGCGTCATATTTACGCACAGGTAATTGCACCGAACGGTTCTGAAGTTCTGGTAGCTGCTTCTACTGTAGAAAAAGCTATCTCAGAACAATTGAAGTACACCGGTAACAAAGACGCCGCTGCAGCTGTAGGTAAAGCTGTTGCTGAACGCGCTCTGGAAAAAGGCATCAGCAATGTTTCCTTTGACCGTTCCGGGTTCCAATATCATGGTCGTGTCCAGGCACTGGCAGATGCTGCCCGTGAAGCTGGCCTTCAGTTCTAAGGTAGAGGTGTAAGATGGCTCACATCGAAAAACAGGCTGGCGAACTGCAGGAAAAGCTGATCGCGGTAAACCGCGTATCTAAAACCGTTAAAGGTGGTCGTATTTTCTCCTTCACAGCTCTGACTGTAGTAGGCGATGGTAACGGTCGCGTTGGTTTTGGTTACGGTAAAGCGCGTGAAGTTCCAGCAGCGATCCAGAAAGCGATGGAAAAAGCCCGTCGCAATATGATTAACGTCGCGCTGAACAACGGCACCCTGCAACACCCTGTTAAAGGTGTTCACACGGGTTCTCGTGTATTCATGCAGCCAGCTTCAGAAGGTACCGGTATCATCGCCGGTGGTGCAATGCGCGCCGTTCTGGAAGTTGCTGGGGTTCATAACGTTCTGGCCAAAGCATATGGTTCCACCAACCCGATTAACGTGGTTCGTGCAACTATTGATGGCCTGGAAAATATGAATTCTCCAGAAATGGTCGCTGCCAAGCGTGGTAAATCCGTTGAAGAAATTCTGGGGTAATTGACCATGGCAAAGACTATTAAAATCACTCAAACCCGCAGTGCAATCGGTCGTCTGCCGAAACACAAGGCAACGCTGCTTGGCCTGGGTCTGCGTCGTATTGGTCATACCGTTGAGCGCGAGGATACTCCTGCTGTTCGTGGTATGGTCAACGCGGTTTACTTCATGGTTAAAGTTGAGGAGTAAGAGATGCGTTTAAATACTCTGTCTCCGGCCGAAGGCTCTAAAAAGGCGGGTAAACGCCTGGGTCGTGGTATCGGTTCTGGCCTCGGCAAAACCGGTGGTCGTGGTCACAAAGGTCAGAACTCTCGTTCTGGCGGTGGCGTACGTCGCGGTTTCGAGGGTGGCCAGATGCCACTGTACCGTCGTCTGCCGAAGTTCGGCTTCACCTCTCGCAAAGCAGCGATCACAGCGGAAATCCGTCTGTCTGACCTGGCGAAAGTTGAAGGCGGCGTTGTAGACCTGAACACGCTGAAAGCAGCAAACATTATCGGTATTCAGATCGAGTTCGCGAAAGTGATCCTGTCTGGTGAAGTTTCTACTCCGGTAACTGTTCGTGGCCTGCGTGTTACTAAAGGTGCTCGTGCTGCTATCGAAGCTGCTGGCGGTAAAATTGAGGAATAAGTAGCAGATGGCTAAGCAACCGGGATTAGATTTTCAAAGTGCCAAAGGTGGATTTGGCGAGCTGAAACGCAGACTGCTGTTTGTTATCGGCGCGCTGATTGTGTTCCGTATTGGCTCTTTTATTCCGATCCCTGGTATCGATGCCGCTGTACTTGCCAAACTGCTTGAGCAACAGCGAGGCACCATCATTGAAATGTTCAACATGTTCTCTGGTGGTGCTCTCAGCCGTGCTTCTATCTTCGCTCTGGGTATCATGCCGTATATTTCGGCATCGATTATTATCCAGCTGCTGACGGTCGTTCATCCGGCCCTGGCAGAATTGAAGAAAGAAGGGGAGTCTGGACGTCGTAAGATTAGTCAGTACACCCGTTACGGTACTCTGGTGCTGGCAATATTCCAGTCGATCGGTATTGCTACCGGTCTGCCGAATATGCCTGGTATGCAGGGCCTGGTATTAAACCCAGGCTTTGCATTCTATTTCACCGCTGTTGTTAGTCTGGTCACAGGGACGATGTTCCTGATGTGGCTCGGCGAACAGATTACTGAGCGTGGTATCGGTAACGGTATCTCAATCATTATCTTCGCCGGTATTGTTGCGGGTCTTCCGCCAGCCATCGCCCACACTATCGAGCAAGCGCGTCAAGGCGACCTGCACTTCCTCCTGTTGCTGTTGGTTGCAGTATTAGTATTTGCAGTGACGTTCTTTGTTGTCTTCGTTGAACGTGGTCAACGCCGCATTGTGGTGAACTACGCGAAACGTCAGCAAGGTCGTCGTGTCTATGCTGCACAGAGCACACATTTACCGCTGAAAGTGAATATGGCGGGGGTAATCCCGGCAATCTTCGCTTCCAGTATTATTCTGTTCCCGGCAACCATCGCGTCATGGTTCGGGGGCGGTACTGGTTGGAACTGGCTGACAACAATTTCGCTGTATTTGCAGCCTGGGCAACCACTTTATGTGTTACTCTATGCGTCTGCGATCATCTTCTTCTGTTTCTTCTACACGGCGTTGGTCTTCAACCCGCGTGAAACAGCAGATAACCTGAAGAAGTCCGGTGCATTTGTACCAGGAATTCGTCCGGGAGAGCAAACGGCGAAGTATATCGATAAAGTAATGACCCGCCTGACTTTGGTTGGTGCGCTTTATATTACTTTTATCTGCCTGATCCCGGAGTTCATGCGTGATGCAATGAAAGTACCGTTCTACTTCGGTGGGACCTCACTGCTTATCGTTGTTGTCGTGATTATGGACTTTATGGCTCAAGTGCAAACTCTGATGATGTCCAGTCAGTATGAGTCTGCATTGAAGAAGGCGAACCTGAAAGGCTACGGCCGCTAATTGGTCGCCTGAGAAGTTACGGAGAGTAAAAATGAAAGTTCGTGCTTCCGTCAAGAAATTATGCCGTAACTGCAAAATCGTTAAGCGTGATGGTGTCATCCGTGTGATTTGCAGTGCCGAGCCGAAGCATAAACAGCGCCAAGGCTGATTATTTCGCATATTTTTCTTGCAAAGTTGGGTTGAGCTGGCTAGATTAGCCAGCCAATCTTTTGTATGTCTGTACGTTTCCATTTGAGTATCCTGAAAACGGGCTTTTCAGCATGGTGCGTACATATTAAATAGTAGGAGTGCATAGTGGCCCGTATAGCAGGCATTAACATTCCTGATCAGAAACATGCTGTGATCGCATTAACTTCGATCTACGGCGTCGGCAAGACCCGTTCTAAAGCCATTCTGGCTGCAGCGGGTATCGCTGAAGATGTTAAGATCAGTGAGCTGTCTGAAGAACAAATCGACACGCTGCGTGACGAAGTTGCCAAATTTGTCGTTGAAGGTGATCTGCGCCGTGAAATCAGCATGAGCATCAAGCGCCTGATGGATCTTGGTTGCTATCGCGGTTTGCGTCATCGTCGTGGTCTGCCAGTGCGCGGTCAGCGTACTAAGACCAACGCACGTACCCGTAAGGGTCCGCGCAAACCGATCAAGAAATAATCGGGGTGATTGAATAATGGCAAAGGCACCAGTTCGTGCACGTAAACGTGTAAGAAAACAAGTCTCTGACGGCGTGGCTCATATCCATGCTTCTTTCAACAACACCATCGTTACTATTACTGATCGTCAGGGTAACGCTTTGGGTTGGGCAACAGCCGGTGGTTCCGGTTTCCGTGGTTCTCGCAAATCCACTCCGTTCGCAGCTCAGGTTGCAGCAGAGCGTTGCGCTGAAGCCGTAAAAGAATATGGCATCAAGAATCTGGAAGTTATGGTTAAAGGTCCGGGTCCGGGTCGTGAATCTACTGTTCGCGCTCTGAACGCCGCTGGTTTCCGCATCACGAATATTACTGATGTGACTCCGATCCCTCATAACGGTTGTCGTCCGCCGAAAAAACGTCGCGTATAACGCTCGTTTTTTAGGTTAGTTGGAGATAGAAAATGGCAAGATATTTGGGTCCTAAGCTCAAGCTGAGCCGTCGTGAGGGCACCGACTTATTCCTTAAGTCTGGCGTTCGCGCGATCGATACCAAGTGTAAAATTGAACAAGCTCCTGGCCAGCACGGTGCGCGTAAACCGCGTCTGTCTGACTATGGTGTGCAGTTGCGTGAAAAGCAAAAAGTTCGCCGTATCTACGGTGTGCTGGAGCGTCAGTTCCGTAACTACTATAAAGAAGCAGCACGTCTGAAAGGCAACACAGGTGAAAACCTGCTGGCTCTGCTGGAAGGTCGTCTGGACAACGTTGTTTACCGTATGGGCTTCGGCGCGACTCGTGCTGAATCACGCCAGTTGGTTAGCCACAAAGCAATCATGGTAAACGGTCGTGTTGTTAACATCGCTTCTTATCAGGTTAAAGCGAATGACGTTGTTAGCATTCGTGAGAAAGCGAAAAAGCAATCTCGCGTGAAGGCCGCTCTGGAGCTGGCTGAGCAGCGTGAAAAGCCAACCTGGCTGGAAGTTGATGCTGGCAAGATGGAAGGTACGTTTAAGCGTCAGCCGGAACGTTCTGATCTGTCTGCGGACATTAACGAACACCTGATCGTCGAGCTTTACTCCAAGTAAAGCTTAGTACCAAAGAGAGGACACAATGCAGGGTTCTGTGACAGAGTTTCTAAAACCGCGCCTGGTAGATATCGAGCAAGTGAGTTCGACGCACGCCAAGGTGACCCTTGAGCCTTTAGAGCGTGGCTTTGGCCATACTCTGGGTAACGCACTGCGCCGTATTCTGCTCTCATCGATGCCGGGTTGCGCGGTGACCGAGGTTGAGATTGATGGTGTACTTCATGAGTACAGCACCAAAGAAGGCGTTCAGGAAGATATCCTTGAAATCCTGCTCAACCTGAAAGGGCTGGCGGTGAGAGTTCAGGGTAAAGATGAAGTTATTCTTACTCTGAATAAATCTGGCATTGGCCCTGTGACTGCAGCCGACATCACCCACGACGGTGATGTTGAAATCGTCAAGCCGCAGCACGTGATCTGCCACCTGACCGATGAGAACGCAGCTATTAGCATGCGTATCAAAGTTCAGCGCGGTCGTGGTTATGTGCCGGCTTCTGCCCGAATTCATTCGGAAGAAGATGAGCGCCCAATCGGCCGTCTGCTGGTCGACGCATGCTACAGCCCTGTAGAGCGTATTGCCTACAATGTTGAAGCAGCGCGTGTAGAACAGCGTACCGACCTGGACAAGCTGGTCATCGAAATGGAAACCAACGGCACAATCGATCCTGAAGAGGCGATTCGTCGTGCGGCAACCATCCTGGCAGAACAACTGGAAGCTTTCGTTGACTTACGTGATGTTCGTCAGCCGGAAGTGAAAGAAGAGAAACCAGAATTCGATCCGATCCTGCTGCGCCCTGTTGACGATCTCGAATTGACTGTCCGCTCTGCTAACTGCCTCAAGGCAGAAGCTATCCACTATATCGGTGATCTGGTACAGCGTACCGAGGTTGAGTTGCTGAAAACGCCGAACCTAGGTAAAAAATCTCTTACCGAGATTAAAGACGTGCTGGCTTCACGTGGTTTGTCTCTGGGCATGCGCCTGGAAAACTGGCCACCAGCAAGCATTGCTGACGAGTAACCGGATCACAGGTTAAGGTTTTACTGAGAAGGATAAGGTCATGCGCCATCGTAAGAGTGGTCGTCAACTGAACCGCAACAGCAGCCATCGCCAGGCTATGTTCCGCAACATGGCAGGTTCACTGGTTCGTCATGAAATCATCAAGACGACCCTGCCTAAAGCGAAAGAGCTGCGTCGCGTAGTTGAGCCGCTGATTACTCTTGCCAAGACTGACAGCGTTGCTAATCGTCGTCTGGCATTCGCCCGCACTCGTGATAACGAGATCGTGGCAAAACTGTTTAACGAACTGGGCCCGCGTTTCGCGAGCCGTGCCGGTGGTTACACTCGCATTCTGAAGTGTGGTTTCCGTGCAGGCGACAACGCGCCGATGGCTTACATCGAGCTGGTTGATCGTTCAGAGAAAGCAGAAGCTGCTGCAGAGTAATCTATGTTC